>NZ_RZRY01000011.1:0-33322 GCF_003998035.1 Mesorhizobium sp. M2A.F.Ca.ET.039.01.1.1
CACTGGTAGAGCGAGTAGCAGCAGGAAGCCGGTAATCAAAACCGACCAGGCAAACAGGGGCATCTTGTGCAGCGTCATGCCAGGAGCGCGCATATTGAAAATCGTGGTGATGAAGTTGATGGCGCCTAGAATCGAGGACGCGCCAGCGATGTGCAGGGCCAATATAACAAGGTCGACGGCAGGCCCCGGGTGCCCCGACGTTGACAGGGTCGGGTAGAGAAACCAGCCGGTTCCAGCGCCGAAGCCGCCAGGCACACTGGGCATGAAAATGGAGAGCAGGAGCAGGAGGAAGGCCGGTGGAAGAAGCCAGAACGAAACGTTGTTCATCCGCGGGAACGCCATATCGGGCGCGCCGATCATCAACGGGATCATCCAGTTTCCGAAGCCCCCGATCAGCCCTGGCATGACGGCGAAAAAGATCATGATCAGCGCATGGGCAGTGGTGAACACGTTGTAGAGTTGCTTGGCGCCGTCGATCGCCGAATCGCCCTGATAACCGTAGATGAATGAAGCCAAGCCTGGGAAAATCTGAATTCCGGGCTCCTGTAGCTCCATTCGCATCGCCACCGATAGGAGCATTCCAACGATGCCCGCGATGATCGCAAAGACAAGATACATCGTTCCGATGTCTTTGTGATTGGTCGAGAACAGCCAGCGCGCGGCTCCGGTGGGATGGCGGACTCCAGAATGAAGTTCTGCACTTGTCTCGGTGGGGGACATGGCAACTCTCGATCTTCAGCCGGATGACTGGCAGCGAGTTGTGCACGCGCCAAGCGCACCGAACCGGGCAATCGGAGCATTGTTCCCGGCTGACGGAGGGTAAATTTTTCGGCCGCTGGAACAACCGAACGAACGGTCTGTTCGGTTCCGACTGGAGCGACGCCTATGTTGGAGATGTTTGCAGCCCTACTGGTGCTTTTGGCGATCGCCGGGGGATTGATTTTCGTGTTCTGGCTGGAGGCCCGTCATGGCCTTCATGGCCCTGCTGAGAAGGGACCATATGTGCCGATCCGCGGCACGGACGTGCGGGGACCTGATGTCAGTCCATGATGCCGTTAATCGCTCGCGTCATGATGTGAATCGCCAAGCGCTTTGCGGTTGGCTGCTGGTCGGCTTCGCGCTGGCGGGTTTTTTCGATGGCATTGTGCTGCACCAGATCTTGCAGTGGCATCACTTGCTTTCAGCCTTCTCTCCCGGATCCGACCTGCGGTTCCAGGTAATGAGCGACGGCCTTTTTCATCTGGTGATGTACCTGTTGCTTGTATTGGCCAGCATCTTGCTGGTGGCGGCTCGAGCAACGAATTCACGCGTCGTCACGACGAGTGAGATTCTGCGGCTTTCGCTGGTCGGGTTTGGCATGTGGCACGTTGCCGACGCGGTTGTATTCCATTGGCTGCTCGGGCTGCATCGGATCAAGATCAATAGTGATGCTCCGCTTGCCTGGGACATCGGGTGGCTCGTTATCTTTGGCCTCTTGCCTTTGCTGCTCGCCTGGGCGTTCCCGAGCCGGAGCGGAGCAGCCAGTGGAGGCATGGGCGCCGCCCTGATGAGCATTGTCTTACTGTCAGGGCTGGCGGCAGCGGTGGGACCAAGCTTCACTCGGAACTCCGAAGTGATAGTAGTATTCCAGAAGGGGATGAACCCGGCTTCCATGATGCAGGCGATTCTCAGAGCGGGTACGAGCACAAGATGGAACAGCTCTGACGGATCTATATGGGTCGTTGGGCCGGTCTCATGGGGAGGACTCTTCAGTCTGCATGCCAACGGTGCCCTTGTCGTCAGCACATCGCCGTTGGTCGGCGGCTGCTTGGCCTGGTCAAGTTTCAAGGTCTGAACGGGGTGGAGGGCCAAGGTCCGCTACTTCAATTCGCAAGGAAAGCGAATGATCAGCGTCTAGGGTTCTTCATCTCGCTTGCCTTGAGCCGATCCATGATTGTACGCAAGTGGTCGGGTAGCCATCCCTCCGAGCGAAAAACCGGGAGCGCGCGCAAGTGGCGCCGCATTATTTCGTTTGTGAATTGCTGTCTCACAACGCTTGCAACCTGTTCCGAGCGCTTGCTACGCTGCATGGTATTCCGGCAAACCTGATCCCTGAGATGCGCAGAAACCGGCGGTCTCTGAAAGGTTCCTCGGCTGTGTTCGGGCTTTTGGAGGGCAACCCTGAGTATCAATGCTGGTTTTGTCAGCCAGTCCTGTGCGGCATCTGGTAGGCGCGGCCGTTTCTAACCGTCGCTGGCTTGCGGACATATTTCGAACCTGCGGGCACCGCGAACTGGTCGAACCGCTCCGCGAGCCGATCGAGACCCTGGCGCATTCCCGCGCCAGCCGCCGCGGCTCCATGGCCACTGATCACCAGTTCCGGTTTCAAAGCGGCCAGTTCGCGGACCGAGCCCTCGGCGGCTTCCCAGTCGGGCGTGAAATAGCGTGGCGGGCCGTGCATTTCGAGCTGCTGCACGGCGACTTCGTAGGCCGATTCCTGGCCTGTTGTTATGAAGGCGTCGCCGGCAATCAGTGCACGGTCGGCTTCGCGCCACAGTGAGATGTGACCTGGGGCGTGCCCGGGCGTGTGCAGCCACTGCCAACCCGGCATGCCTGGCACCGACGCATCCTCAGGCAAGGGTCTAAGCCGGGTATCGAGATCGATCGGGCCACACGGGAAAAGTGGCGAAAGCAACGCCATCAGGCCGCCACCAACCCAAGGATCGGGTGGAGGATAAGATGCGGTCCCGTCGAGGTACGGATGCTCATCCGGGTGGGCATAGACCGGCACGTCCCACATCTTGGCCAATTCCAGCACGGTGCCGACATGATCGAAATGGCCATGCGTCAGAATGATGGCAGACGGCCGGGCGTCTGGGCCGAAACGTGACTGCGCAACGCTGACGATGCTGCTCCTCGACGTTGGCAATCCCGTATTTCTCTGAAAAGGATGCCTGGGGATGGGGCTTCTCAGGCGTGATGGTGCGCGGCTCGGGCGCAGCGTGGGATTTGCGCAAAGCACAACCTTATGAATGCTACTCCGAAATGAACTTCGACATTCCGGTGGGCAAGAACGGCGACTGCTACGACCGGTATCTCGTGCGCATGGAAGAGATGCGCCAGTCGGCGAAAATAATGCGCCAGTGTATCGAACTGCTGGTGAAGGAGGGGCCTGGCCCCATCTCCAATCCGGACCGAAAGATCGTGCCGCCCAAGCGTGCTGCGATGAAGCGTTCGATGGAAGCGCTGATCCATCATTTCAAACTCTACACGGAAGGTTTTCGCGTGCCCGCGGGGGAGGTCTATGCAGCGGTCGAAGCACTCAAAGGCGAGTTCGGGGTCTATCTGGTGGCGGACGGCACCAACAAGCCTTACCGCTGCAAGCTGCGAGCGCCGAGCTTCGCGCACCTGCAGGCGATGGATCTGCTGTGCCGCGGTCACTTGCTTGCCGACGTTACGGCTGTCCTGGGATCTATCGATATCGTGCTGGGAGATGTCGATAGATAGTCTCCAGTCCGACAGGGCGAGGCCAATCGCGGCCTCTCCCTGAGCTGGTAAGATCACCAGCATGGCACCCTGTGAAATTCCCGCTTGAACGTTGTTCGTTTGCTTGGCTCCTTGCCCAAACAGGCTGCTCTATACCGAGGGGGTTCGGAAGCGGCCGTCGACGATCTAGTTGTCCTAACACTCCAGGCTGCGATTGCGGAGAAAGCAACCCGCCCCGCCAGAATTAGCGTTAGATGGCTGCACAGGATCCATGTTGCGACATCTCAATTGAGTGAAGCGCTCACGAGTGTTCTGGGCTTCATTAGGTAAGCCAGGCGATGCCAATTGGCGCCATGGCTTGGCAAGTTTCGGCGTATGCGTGCTTCCGAAGTGGACTGACCGGCTCTTAACAAGCTCGCGGGCCTGTTTCGGCAAGGCCGGGCAATCAAACAAGATCGTCGACTGGAACAATGTCTCTCGGCCGTTGTTCGGTCGCGTTGCAGTGGAGAGCTGCCAGCTATGAGCTTGCGGCAAACAAACAGAATTTCGCGGCCCAAGCCCAGATGGCGAACCGGGATCATGTTTGTTGTGTGTGCAGCCCGATTCTCTAGCAGCCCTGGACGCCAAGCCTATGCGAGGACGTCATGCGCCCCCGTATGAATATATTTAATTTCGGAAGTGACAGCGCTGACAACGATGTCCGACATGCAAATCGCATTTCGACAAGCGATGTAGACCAACTCGCCTATTTCGCCGCAGTGAACGGCATCACAGAGCAACAGGCGCGGGACCTGATTCAAAGGCATGGGGACAACCTTGCCGTGCTCGTCAATGAAGCTCGGAAGCTCCGAGAGCTAGGATGATAAAGCGCATTACCGCCGATCGCCAATTACAGCACCGGAACAAGCGATGAGCGGCGTCGGGGGAAGCTCTCGCGTGGCCGCTTGGCAGATAAACTTGTATCGAACGAGAAGAGGGATGATGGCAGGACATGATTGCGGAGCATGCGCAGGGTGTCGACGCCGCTGCTGCGGCGGCCACCGATTCGGTGATGGGCAGCGCTCGTCTCTCCTCGGTCTGCAATGAGCGATCCTCTTGTGCCGCTCGCAAAATCCGTTCGAGAACGGGACGCCGTCCTGTTCGTCGGGGCGGGCGTCTCCATGAGTGTCGGACTGCCTTCCTGGGAGGAACTGATCCAGCGAATGGCGGATGAGCTTGGCCTTGAGGTGGACCTTGGCAGGCAGCGTGATCGCTTTCAGACCCTTGCCGAGTATTACCGCATCAAGCATGGCAGCATCGGACCGCTTCGCAGTTGGATGGACCGGCACTGGACCGTTAGCCGCGACAAGATCGAAAAATCCGAATTGCACCGTCTCATCGTCGCGCTGAACTTCCCGGTGATCTATACCACGAACTACGATCGGAACCTCGAAGTTGCCTTTGAGATACATGGCGTCGAATACGTCAAAGTGGCCAATGCGCGGGACGTGTCGAAGGCGCGCAGGGATGTCCCCTACATTGTGAAATTCCACGGCGACTTCGATGACGATTCCTCCCTGGTTCTCACAGAGACTGACTACCTCGACCGGCTGTCATTCGACTCGCCGCTCGACGTGAGGTTCCGTTCGGACCCCTTGGGCAGCACGGTCTTGTTCTTTGGCTACAGCCTTTCCGACCTGAACATCCGGTTGCTCCTGCACCGGCTCTGGCAAACTTGGAGCCGATCGGGCTACGAGGCGGATCGGCCTCCCTCCTTCATTTTCATGGCGCACCGTGATCCGGTCGAGGAGGCGGTGCTGGCGCGTTGGGGCATCACAGTGGTCACGGGCGACGACGATGATCCTGAAAAAGGGCTACTCGGTTTCCTCTCTCGCCTTGCTGCCCTCGTCGAGGCGAACCCAAGCGACCCACCGACGCTGGAGTCAGGAGGCGAACTACCCTGACCGGTTCGCAGTGGCCACCCGCCGAGTGGAACAGCTTGTCGCGTTCGCAAGTTCGGGTGCGCTGGTTCAGCGTACGAAACCCTACGTTCTGATTGCTTTTGCGTACGGACAGGCCCCAGGTTGGAAAGGCGAAGTTGAAGGATTGAGAAAGTGCGGTTCGCGAAGTGGCGATCGCCGCGCCGCCTGAGATCCGGGAGAATGCGACGTGGTCGAGACGGGAGAGAGCGCGATGGATCAAGCAAGGATGATCGTTCTGATCACTGGCGCTTCAGGTCTGATTGGCTCGACATTGTGCGCGCGCCTTGCGGCGGAGGGGCACGAAGTCGTCCGGGCTGTCCGTGGCCGCACACCAAATGGCCTTTTTCAGGGGCGGAGCGTCGTCATCGATATGGCGAGGGCATTGGAGGCGGAAGACTGGCTCCCCCACCTTCGTGGGGTCGACGCTGTCGTGAACTGCGCGGGCGTGCTTCAGGACAGTGCTCGGGAGAATACGCGCAACGTTCATGCTACCGGCGCCTCGGCTCTCTTTGCTGCCTGCGAACGCGCAGGCGTACGAAGGGTTATCCATTTCTCTGCAGTCGGTGTCGACCGGGAACAGCCTTCAGCTTTCTCGGCCAGCAAGCTGGCTGGGGACCATGCGTTGATGGAGCGTGATCTCAACTGGTTGATCCTGCGGCCCTCGGTGGTGCTCGGTCGGCCCGCCTTCGGCGCAAGCGCCCTTTTTCGAGGCCTCGCGGCCCTGCCGCTGGCTCCAGCAATGCCCGGCACGGGGCTTCTGCAGGTGGTCCAACTTGACGATGTGGTCTCCACTGTTTCGATCCTGCTCGGTAGGCAAGGCCCGTTCCGCCTGACGCTCGAACTGGCAGGACCCGAGGCACTGACGATGAGCGAAGTCGTCGCCCGGTACCGCCAATGGTTTGGGTGGGGCAGAGCGAAGGAGTTTGTCCTGCCCGGATGGATGGCCGCAACGCTTTACCGGCTCGGCGACGTGGCGGGCCTCCTCGGCTGGCGGCCTCCAATACGCACCAACGCCGCCAAGGAAATCGCGCGCGGTGCGACCGGCGCTTTGGAGCCGTGGAAGCTTGCAACCGGGCTCCAGCCGTCCAGTCTCGCGTCCGCCTTGGCCGCCAGCCCTCCCACCGTGCAAGAGCGCTGGTTTGCCAGGCTCTACTTCGTGAAGCCGGCAATCTTCGTGGTTCTGCCGTTCTTCTGGATCGCGACCGGTATCATCTCCCTCACCACCGGTTGGCGCAGCGGAGTGGAGCTTCTGCTCAACACCGCCTTCGAGCCCTTGGCCGGCCCGGCTGTTGTCGCAGGCGCGTTGGCCGATATGGTCGTCGGCGCGATGATCGCATGGCGTCCGGCCAGCCGGGTAGGGCTCTGGGGGGCGATCTCGATTTCATCCTTCTATGCGATTGCTGGAACAATTCTTCGCCCGGACCTGTGGAACGAGCCCCTCGGCCCCCTGATGAAAATCCTGCCGATACTCGTCTTGCACTTCTGCGCGCTGGCGATCCTGGAGGAACGCTGATGCTCTACTTTGCGCTGAAATATTTGCACCTCATCGGCGCTGCCGTGCTGCTCGGCACCGGTGCCGGCATTGCGTTCTTCATGCTCCTCGCCCACCGGACCGGCAGCGCCGCCACGATCGCCGCCGTGGCCCGGATCGTCGTCATTGCCGATTTCCTGTTCACCGCCACTGCCGTCATCGCGCAACCGATAACCGGCGCCGCATTGGCCTGGCAGTCTGGCTACTCGCTCCGCGAGGGCTGGATCGTGCTGTCGATCCTGCTCTACGTCGTCACCGGGCTGTTCTGGTTACCGGTGGTGTGGATGCAGATGCGCATGCGGGATCTCGCTGCGCAAGCCGCATCCGCTGGCATCCCGCCGCCCGAGCGCTACAAACAGCTCTTTCGGCTTTGGTTCGCTTTCGGGTTTCCAGCATTCGCATGCGTGGCCGCGATCTATTGGCTCATGATCACACGGCCCGCAATCGAGCTGTTCTGACGAGCTCCCGAACTCTGCGCGATACGGACGCGCAACGACAGTGTCTTGCGGCCAGCGAGGGCTGTCTCTCCCGCCTTTGGCATCTCGTGTACCCCGTAAGGACGCACCGGGCCTCGTCAAATTGGCAGGGCCCAATCAGCCCACTTCATCTTTTCTTGCGAGGGGTGGCCTCTGCCCGCGCAGGCGCCTCTTTGATGCTCGCCGCGCCGCCCATGTCGCCATTCTTGGTTCGTCCGGCCCCCGGTCCGGCACCTAGATCCGCGCCCGTGGTCGGAGCGGAGGAGGGGTCAGAAAGCGTGCGCTCGCCCATCTTGGCTACGATCTTCATGTCCTTGGCCGCCAGCTTGACTGTTGCCGTCCCATCGCCATCGTCCGCCGGCATGACTTCCTCAAGGTCGTCCACGCGGTCCCATTCATCGCCCGAGTTCCACGGCCCGTTTATGTCCCCTTCGCCCTGCGACGTGTTGACGTACATGCTGGCAAATCTCTCGATGCCGGGGAGCTTGCCGGTGGGGAAGTTGTTCTCGATCGCGTACAGCGCTTTCTCGAACGATTTCTGATGCGCGATTTCGCGCGTCATGAGGAACCCTAGCGCGTCCTTGACGCCGGGATCATCGGTGATGTTGATCAGCCGCTCATAGACGATCTTGGCCCTTGCCTCCGCCGCAATGTTGGACCGCAGGTCGACGGTGGGCTCGCCGCGGGAATCGATATAGGCGGCAGTCCACGGCACCCCAGCGGAGTCGCACAGCGCAGGTGCGCCGCCGAACAGGATGGACTCCTTGGCCGTCGTGCCGCTGGCGCCAACCATCAAGTAGAGCTCTGCCTCCTTCATCTGCCCTTCGGCAAGCTGTGCTTTCAGGCCTTTGTTGAGCATGGTGACAATCGAGCCGACGACCTCCAGGTGGCTCAATTCCTCGGTTGCGATGTCGAGCAACATGTCTTTGCGGCCGACATCGTCTTCGCCCAGCCCTTGGGTGAAGTAGCGCATGGCGGCGGCAAGCTCGCCATCGGCGCCTCCGAACTGTTCCATGATCATACAGGCGAGACGCGGATTGGGTTCCGAGACACGGACGGTGTACTGCAGTCGCTTGTTGTGCATGAACATGGGGGGCCTCCAGGGTTGAGGCTCCCTAACATCGCGGCGCGGTGATTGTTCCTCGCGGAAATAGAATGGCGGATGGTCACCCGCTCTTGGCTCAGGGCGAAAGAACCTTCTGGTGGAATTTTTGCTTTGATGAGCCTTGAGGGCGATCACGCCGCGCCCGCGGCACGCTCGACTAGCGCGACAATATCGTGCCGGCGATCGGGAGCGCGTCTGACCGGTCAATCGACGCACCTCGGGACGACGGGTCAGTGATCTATCGGCGCGGGCTGAACAAGCACAAAGGTCCAGGCCGGAAGGGGGGGCAAGCGCGGCGGTTTCATCGGTCGACGTCGATCCAGGCGGGAGCGTGATCGCTGGGCTTTTCCCACCCACGGGTCTCGACATCGACACCTGCAGCTTGGATCGTCTGCGCAAGCGATGGGCTTACAAGCAAGTGATCCATGCGCAGGCCGGAGCTGCGATCGTAGCCGCCGCGATAGGAGAAGTTCCAATAGGTGTATATGCCCTTGCCTGGGTGGATCCGGAGAATCGCATCCACCCAGCCCAGGTCCAGCATGCGAGCGTAGGCGCTCCGGCTTTCCAGGAAGAAGACGGCATCGCCCAACCAGCGCGCAGGCACTACAGCGTCCATCTCGGTGGGGACGACATTGTAGTCGCCACAGAGAACGGCGTGCTCGTCTAGTAGGGATTTGATGTAGGTCAGGAGACGTTCGAACCAGCGGAGCTTGTAATCGAACTTGGGGCCTGGCGCCGGATTGCCATTGGGGAGATAGATGCAGCCGACGACAAGGTCGTCGATCTCCGCCTCTAAATAGCGGCTATGCGTATCATCGGGATCGCCCGGCAAGCCGCGGCGGCGCTCGACCGGGTCCGTTCACGCGCGAGGATTGCCACGCCATTGTAGGATTTCTGGCCGTGCCAGATCGCGCCGAAGCCGGCATCTCGAATTGCCTCGATCGGAAATTTGTCGTCCGACGTTTTCAGTTCCTGGAGGCAGACCACGTCATAGGCAGTCTCGCCAAGCCACTTCAGCAGCACCGGCAAGCGGCCATTGACGCCATTGACGTTGAACGTCGCGATCCGCGTCATCGCTATATCCCAGGGGTATTTCGAACACCCTCGGCCCCCATTCTCCACAGCCCATCCGCAGGAGCCTGGAGGAAAGCGGTAACGCCGTCGAAACGGCCAGCCAGCTCTTCCTTTACCCTCTCGAATTCTTCCTGCCCGAAAGGCTGCCCTTGGTTGTCCATGCATGGGAGCAGAATTTGAACAAGGTGCATGGCATCAACGGTGGCAGGTACGGTTTCCGCGTTCAAGGCCATTGTGAAACGTCGGTGGCCGCGATGAGGGCGTGACCGAAGGCTGATAGGCATCAAAGCCGGTAATTGACCTGTGGATTATTATCATCCGCCAGGTCGTGGATTTGGGGACTGATGATGCGCTTCTGGCTCTTTCTCGCATCGTGAGCCGGCTCGCTCCGCTAGCATGGCATTGTGGATATGAGTGGATGCCAAAGCCGCCTGACCAAATCCCACCGCTATCTGGTTCAGTGCTTTGGCCACGTCTCCGACGGCGTAGACCCCCTCGATCGAGGTTTGCGCGTGTGGTCCAATGAGAATGTAGCCGTCCTCATCACAGTGCGCGCCAACTTCCATGGCGAGTTCCGATCGAACGTCGCACCCCATGGCGGCATAAAGCACGTCGATCCGCTCCGTCGATCCATCCGCCATGACGAGATCGAGGCCGGAGTTCCGTGGAACAAGATCGTCCACGAAGTCCCGGACCGCAATGCCGGCGGCGCCAGCCTTCGCACGGGTAGACCCTGAAACGTCTTCGGGATAGTTGCATATGATGCAAATGTCCCGACTGTAGTGCCGCAGGTACAGAGCCTCTTTAAGAGCCGAGCGTTCGGGGCCAACAACCGCGATGCGCTGTCCCTGAACCTCATAGGCATCGCAAACAGGACACAGCCGAACAATCCCTGCCGCAATCGCCTTGCGCAGGCCATGCATAGCGGGGGCCCGATCGACGACGCCCGTCGCGAGCACAACGCGGGACGCATGAACGTGACCGGTAGTCGTTGCGAGAACGAAAGCACCGGGTCTTGCTGTCAGAGACTTTACGCCCGCCGCGACTATTTCGGTTCCGTATGCCATCGCTTGCGCTCTCAAGCGGGCCAGCAGATCCTTGCCTGAAACGCCATCGGGAAAGCCTGGGCAATTGTGGGTCTTGGGAATGAGTTCCGCCCGTCCGTCGCCGGCGTCGAAGAGCAGCACGGATCGCAAGAAGCGAGACAGATAGACGGCCGCGGCAAGACCGGCAGGACCGCCCCCCACAACAGCGACATCGCAAAAGCGATTGATGCCCGGATTGATCATCGCCGCCGAACAAGCACAGGCCCTTGTTGTTCCGCTAGCGTGCTTGTGCAGCATCCAGTCAAGTTGCTGCTGGCGGGAGGTCAAAAAATGGAGCAGTTCGGCGGCGCGGTTGGCGAGCTTGCTGCATGCGCTATTTCACCCAATGCCGGGGCGAAGACGATCTCGGCCGCAAGAACATGTTGCTCGACGTAACGACCGAAGAGACTCAGCCATCTCGAGGATCCAGGCTCGATTGTCACAATGCTCGACAAGGGCCTGAAACCGGAGCTTCGAGGGCAGATGAAGAAGGCCGAAGTGAACTGGATGGTTGTCGCCAGTGGCACGATGGCGGTAACTCGAGGTGGTTAGTCTGAGCATGACGTCTGGTCGGCGAAACTATCTGGTTCGGTGTGTGGCTTGTCGAATGATCTTAGCGGCTTCGTGGATGGTGATACCGCACCTGCGGGCGTAGTAGGCTGCTTCCGCGATGAGCGCGCTTTCTAAAGGCTTTTCAGCTCTATGTTTGGCCCTAAGCTTTTCCTTCTTCCCCATATCAATCATGTCGCGTTTAGCCGGAGTGGCCGCTGCTAGTGATGCCTCAGCCAAGAGAAGTAGCAGCGGGCCGCTTGGGCAGATTGGAGCCTGCTGCCCACTACCGAACTCCGTCAACGGTCATCTGTTCCAGAAGCAAGCTCGGCGCCAATCGGGACCAGTGAACTGTTGAAAGGTGAAGGGACCTTCTGGTCATGCCTATGGCGGAAGGGAACCCCCTCATTCTGGCGTGAAGTCCAGCTCAGGCGTCAATCGTCGACAGTAGGCGCAAACCAGATCGACGGTAGCTTGCACGTCGTCGAGGCAAAGAACTTCCGACGGCGTGTGCATGTAGCGCACTGGCACTGAAAGCACGCCGCTCGCGACGCCACCACGAGTCTCTTGAATTGCACGCGCGTCCGTCGGACTGGAACTACCCAAGCTCTGGATTTGGAAAGGTATGTTCTCTTCCTCGGCAGCCGGACCGAAACACCTCGAAGACTGCGGGATTGGTTTTCGCTCTCTGCCGAGGGCGTCACCGGTCGCTAGCTTGTTCACCCCTCTGAAGCCGGCGCTCTAATTCGAACCTTCACGAGAGGGCTTCAGTCGCGGTTCTTCTTTTGATGAAGGAACAAGCGGTAATTCAGCTTGTTGAAAAGAGGTCTGCGATCGTCCCCTCAAGCGACCGCAGATTGGTGGAGACACCGGCCCGCGTCCTTGCCGAGGGGCGCGGGTTCCACTCGAGGACGATTGCCGGAACCAACAGGAGTTGCTCCGGCTGCTCTGCCCTGAACGGAGAACAATCATGCTCAGATTTCTGATAACTCTCGGCGCAGTCTATGCCGCTTTCAAGCTTGGACGCGAGGTCGGGCGTGGAGAGGCTCGAATATTGGCAATGCCCCAGTAGACTACGAGCGCCGGCCGTCAGCACGGAGGTACGAGGATTAGCGTTTAGCCGGTGGGATCGGCAATCCCAGTTTACTGCAGCGCGCCCGCGTCCGGCATTCAAGGCTGGAGCAAGGCGCCACCGTATTGCGACCACAGGCGGTCGCAGCCCCATTTCCTGAGGCTTGGCGTGCCCGGTAACCCGTATGGACCATGGCACCGCGAACATCGTAACCGAGCACCGACGCGTTGGCGACGAACTGGATGGCGTGCCCCAAGCTTAAAGCGCTGATCCGCGTTTCAATTTTGCTGGTGAGGTCGACCACGCCGAAGATTTCCACATCTGCCCCTCGGCCGGCCAAAACAGCCGACGAGATCGCATCGTCCAAGGCAAGGAGCATAGCGAAGTCCCCGATAAGCTCTTCCTAACTTGGGCGCGCGCGATTGGTTCCAGGTCCGGCACGGATCGTGGCACGCCACGGAAACCCGGCAGACGGGGCGGAAGGCGCTACTTTCCGACCGGCGTGATGCACAACGAGTGGATGCGGCGGAATCGGGCGACCGGCGGACTTCAAATTGCCGCATTGACGAACTGTCAGGACTTCGGCGCGCGTCGTGACGTCATCCAGGACCTGAAGCGGGAGATCGACGAGCTGCGCCTGAAGCAAGCCCTTCCCTAAAAATTTGTAGGCGCGGCCCGTGCACATGATTGGTCGCTCGGTCCTGGTGGGTCCGAGACCAACCACCTCTCACCCGCTGGCTTCGGCCAGCGGGTTTTTTGCTTCGCCCTCTCGCGGAATGTAAAGGGCCTGTCCAGATGGCACCTTTGCAGCGAACTGGAGAGTGAACAGAAGCCGATTTTGGTCATCCGTTACGTTCATGATCCAGGGGGTCATATGCTCCCAAAAAGACTGCTTGCTGTCGTTGATCATCTCGCCGGCCGCGCGCACTGCTTCCAGGCGCGCGGCATCCAGATCGGGAAGATCGACGCCTTCATCATCGGGGTTGAATTCGCCGTTGTCGACGTGGAAAAATGAAAAGTGGGCATGCCGCTAGCCTTGTTGAACAGCAGAACAACGCTCGCTCCATCGCTTTGTTTCGCAGCGATCGCCTGTGCTCGTTGCAAGGCGAAGCTCACAGCCATTGTTGCTGGACCATCGGGGCCGCCGGTCCTTGTCCGACTGACAGCCCACCCACGGAGATTGCACAGCCCGCTAGCTCCCAGCCAGCGGGCTTTTTGTTGCTGGAACATTCCAGCCAGGCGGCGGTTCGGATAACGGCGACGCATCTTTTGGTTAGGCTGTGCTGGCGTCGCGGTCGGGCTTGCATCACCCGACATAGAGCCCGCATCGTTCCCCTCGATGCGGGCTCATCGCTAAAGCGGAACCTGATAGGCTTATTTCGCTTATAGCCGGATGAGCACGCGAGGGGCTCGATTCATATATCGATGGATGGCTGAACACCTACCGATTTCGGATGATCCGGTGGCATTGAGCGATCTGGCTTGATTGATGAAGGGGGCCGAACGCGGAGGCATTTCACCCAGGGAAATTTAACGAAGAAGTCGATAGCGTTGCCGAGCTGATCTTTGAGGCGATGGAGCACGCCGAGGGCGCATGGCGTAGCAAAATGGAACAACATGCGATCACACCGAGTTCTACAGGCAGTGGTCGGTCCCTCGGGGGTGTTAGCCACGAATTCAGAAAGCCCGTCGCTCACGCTTATTAGCTGCGACGGGCTTTTCGTGAGCGATACCTAAAATTGTTAATGTCGAGGGATCAACGCTGGCGCATAATGCGAGTCTGCCCCGCACTTCATCGGGGTAAGGGCCCGGCCTGTCCGCCCGAAGTCCCCCCGACTCCCCGAAGGCCGGGCATCGTGTGTCTGGGGTGCCAGCTAGTCTAGTTGAGCGTCTTGTCGGCAACGAAGGGTGCCAGGGCTTCGGCAACGCGCTGTAGAAACGGCTCCAGATTGAGCACTACGCCGTTCGGCTCGACAAAGGTATCTTCCTCGTCCTGCTGCTGCGGATGCTCAAGCGTCACGGTAAACGTAGAGTCGGGCATCGCGGCCGATAGAGCAGCCGCCATCTGAGCCCGATAGGCTGCGCTTTCGTAGCGGGCTTCCCGGGGCGGCACTACCAGAAATTCTCTGGCGGACATGGCCGCCTTCATTCGCTCCAGCCATTGCATGATCTCGCCCCCGCGAAATCCCAGGCCTAAAAATCTGGCGGCCGACGCATACTTTGGTTGGGGTCCCGGATTGAAAGCGTCGGGCCGCCGTTTGGGTGGGGCGCGTCTCAATTGACGCAGGTCCAGATTAGGCGCGCTGTTTGCGCCTTTAATTTGGATGCCCTGATATGGTGAACGAGGGCTTACTATCCACAGCCATGCGCAGCAGCCGCGATAAATGCAGGCGGTGCAGAGCTTGCATGTCCTCTAATTGGTGGAGCAATTCGATGGCTAGACGTGTCGGCAGGTTGTCCCGCTCCAGTTGGGCAATGAGTTCGTGTTGACGAAGCAGATGCTGCTCACCCAGCCTCACATGGCCTTTCACCATTTCGATCTCGTCGGCGAGAACCATGAAGAGGAACGCACCTGTCCTTTGCTCGTTCCGCCGGTCCGGCGAGGGCAGCTATTTGAACGCGTATTTGTATACCGCGCGGCCGCTTTCTTCGGTAACGCGAACCCATAGCCGTTCTTCTCTGCGCGCCTGGACCTCTTTCTTGGTACTGAGGGTCGCAGCCTCCCACGGCGACTTGGCGGTGACTGTGTTACGGGAAACCGGCGTCTCGCCGGCCATCTCCTCGACTTGGTAGGTTTTCATGCATAGCGCCCCGTTTCGGTCACCGCTCCAACGATGATCGCCAGGCCTTGTTCCGGCTCAGAGGTGCGAGCGCGCGAGCCGACCTAGGCGAACGGCGCTCCACAGGCGACTAAGTTGCCTAGTTAGCGGAGGGTGCCTTCCTCATAGGTGGAACGTGGCTCGTCACCAGCCGCACAGTGTTCGTCTTGACCGTTATCCCGAGATCCTTGCCGCCGATCGTCACCGTGTCCTCGTCGACGCGTGTGACCTCTCCCACAATCTCGATCTGCTGCCCGCTGCTGATGTGAGGCGTGGTGTCCACGATCGAATGTGGTTGATGGTACGACGGGATCAAAACGCTGATCCTGTCCTCTGTCACGCGCTTGCGCACGGTTGCCGTTATGGCGACCTCGTCGCCGACCTTTATGCTGCCCTTGGCCATGCCATTACAATGCCGGAGCGGCAGATAGGTTCGCAAGCGCCAGCTAATGGAACAATCCGCCAGCCGCCTTGTTGTGTTTCGCTGCGCAGCTCGTGCCGAGGTCCCAGCGCAGCCGGGGGCCCAGACCCCGGAGCCCGTTCGACCCTCCCCAGGCGAACGGGCTCTTGTGATGGAACGTGCGACTACTGCCATATCAAATGTGGTTGGTGGCGATGCGGCACGGGCGCATAAGTGACCTATCGCCGGTAACGACCTTGTGGACATCGGCGGCTGAGAGACACACCGACCGCGCTCTTGTCTGAACCCAGACCGGGAGCAATTCGTTGGCCGATCCAGTCTCCACTTGCCCAAACCAAACAGCGCTCGACGTCGTACTCATCGCAAGCTCGAAGGAAGCGATCGAGCGGTCGCGCGAATTACTGATTGAGACGAGACCGTTGCTCAATCCCTATAGCGCAGAGCATTGCACCGTGAATTCCGTCTCGATAACCGAGGTTTGTGGGGAATGGCACGTCCTCGTCCAGGAGGACGGGAAAGAAAGCGCCCGCACCTTTGTGAGCGAGCAATATGCTCTGAACTATGCTGAAGGCCAAAGGCTGCGACTGCATCTCGACAAGGTGACGCGGATCTAGTCGCCGGCCGGTTTCTCTTCCACTGACTTGCCGCCGAAGCTCACGGGTGGCAACACCGAAGCGTCGTTCACAGTGGCGTCACAACGTGCCGAGCGACCTTGCATCGGCGAAGAGGCTGCGCCACGAAGCGTGTTGATGCGGTCTCGGGGAACATCGAGGACGCGAAAAACAAAGCCAAGGCCGTCGCCGACAAGGCAGCGCAACATCAGCCTTGATTGGCGCATTGGCGCTGGTGATTGGGCGTCGCCAAGGCCCACGCCAAAAAGCCATGTGCGGTATCGCGGAAATAGACCTCGTCCGTGTGAGTGTTGACCCATTTCGTTCGCAAACGTCCGGCGAGGTAGCCGCCGGCGGCGGCCGAGAGCCACTGAAGATGACTAGCCAGACCGCGGCACTCACCGCGAAGGCGGTGGCAGACGGCATCAACAGCAACGAAATCGAGGAAGATACCCGCAGCGTTTATCAGGCCGTGCTTGAAGCAATTCGCTCCGATTGATGGAGTTTGGGTCAACCTGCCCGGGGATTTGGACCGGCGGAGCGATGACGTGAAGGTTTCCGCCCGGTCCGCATCTTCAAAGCATTCCGGAAAGCCTCCGCTCCCACTTCGCAGCCATGTCTCGATGGGCCGTTGGAACTGATGACGATCTTAGCCTGCCCGATTGTTAGACCGTATTTCTGGGCAAGCTCAACTGGTTTGTACGTATCGTTCCAGCTCTCGATCGGTTTGGTCGTTTGCACTCCCTGGCGATAGGTCTTGGTCGCGCTCAACGGTCGTGGGACGTGGAGGTTCAACGGCAGGAGCGAAGTCCTTGCATTCGGGGAGGAGACGGACGCTGCGCCTCCAGAGAAGCGGCACGAACGACTTTGTGTCGGGAGGCCTCCGGCTTACGGATACCTGAAGAGATTGCAGGGATGCGGTACCTCTCTGCAACCCAGATTGAGGGAACAGGCCCGGCTAGTCAGCCGTCTTAGGCGGGATTTGAAATCGATAGATTATACCGCGCTCGCTATCTGTCACTCTGACCCATTTCTCGTCGGCGCCGGCTTCCCAATTTTCCGTTACAACAGCGTCGCTAATCACGCGGGCGACGGCCTCTTCAGGCGTCTCCGCAGTAATTTCGCCGCTTGCGGTCGACAAATCGCCGGCCATCTCTTCGACGAAAAAGCTTTTGGACACGTGGTCCCTTCCTTGTTGGAGCTCGGTGGCTTGTCCCGTCTCCTTGGCATTGGCAACGGGCTTTTTCGCTCATGAAGTAATCCGCAACTTAGAGCTATCTACGCAGCTGCCGTTTCCGACCTCTGGCCGTCTCCGCTAAGAACGGCCGGCGCCTTCGTAGGGTGAATTCCTGAAAGCAGGCGCCGGGCCGAGATCCTGGGGAGTTAACCGGCGTCGGGCGGTTCTGTAAAAGAAACCCCGCTTTCGCGGGGTTCTTTCGTCAGTGGACTGCATTCTTTTTGGCGGCCGCCTTGCGCTGCCCTGACTTACCCTTTGAGGCAGAGTCTTTCGAGTGGGCTGACATCGCCGGTGCGGCACCGGCTTCCTTGGCAGCGGACGCTTTAACAGCGGCTTTCTTCGGAGCTGCATTCTTCGGCGCAGCAGCCTTTCTTGCACGCCCCTTTTTCGGCTCTTCCTTCGATGAGAAGATGCCGGTGATGCTTTCAATGATGGACATTGGCTGGCCCTCCGTTGAATTCGACAAACAATGCCGAGCGCCCAGAAATTGTTCCATGGGGCGGTACTCAACGTCGCCTCATTGGCTAGGCGGTTCGGGCCGGGCCAGCCCTGCCTTCATTGGGATCTGCTCAAGATCAACTATTGCAACGAATGCCGCGCCGCTGGCCGCGATGATCGGAACTTGCAGTTCACAACCATGCTCTGACGCCGGAGCGGCGGAAGGGCTGGGCGCCTTACCCAAATAGGCGAGTTTCCGCTCTTACAGAAGCGGGCGGCTTGGCTTCCTCGGTTCCGGCAAGCTGTTACAGGGATTTGCGGCCAACGCGGCTAAGCGCCAGTCTTTTTGGCACATCTCCCTTGCGAGTGACTCATTGCGATCATCATCAGCGGTCGCTCGACCTTTCTTCGCGGCAAGCAGATAGTCAGCTCTGTTCGTGCGGTAGTCTTCTTTTTTTGCAGTCATCGTTTCCTCCCGGATTCCGCAGGCATGCCCTCCTTCTGGCCTGACGGCGGAACACACTAGCTGCCGATATATCGCGGGAGTCCACCAATTGAGGATTGTGTAGAACGATATATCCGGGGCAGCGGCTCAATCATAGGCAATTGGCTGCGTAGCCTTCTGTCTAATGAAGCTGATATGCCGCCGATCTTGCTCCAACACGCTGCCGGCTACTTTTCGTCCGCTACGGAACCTTTCCGCCCACAACTGCTTCCCTGTGATTGCTGGGAGGATGATCAATGGCAAATCTGGGCAGATTGGCTGTGGCCATATTAGGCGTGCTCGCCTACCAAAATCGCGACAAGATCGGGGAATTGCTGCGCGGGAGTCGCGATCCGAACAATCCGCAGGGCGGCATACTGGACCAACTATCCAAAGGCGTTTCCGGGACAGCGCTAGGCGATATCGTCGAGCGATTCAGGAATGCGGGAGCCGGGTCTAAGGTGGATTCCTGGGTCAGCCCCGGCCCGAACCAACCCATCGAGCCGAAAGAGGTCGAGACGGCGATCGACGATGAAACGCTGACTTCGCTTTCAATGCAGACGGGCTTGTCCCGGGATGAACTGATCGCCAGGATAACGCGTGATTTGCCTGAGGCGATCAACAAGTTGACTCCGAATGGCGAAATGCCCGCTGCAGGCTCGGAGGACATTACTCTTCTTGATCGGGTGCCGCCACGTACCGGGGCCTAGCCGGCCATTAGTCGAGCTGTGTCGTCCGAACTGCCTCCGCCTCAGCGCACAGCCGTCCGCCAGGCGCCAAGCAGTGCTCACCAGAAGGGCGATTGCCATGTACTAGGGTCGCCCGGTATTCAAACCAGAACAACGTGTCGAGAAGGAAATCGACAGCACCGTAGCAGCCCGAGGGCGATTAGGCTGGAACACGAGGCGCATCTCGTAGTTCGGTGTCGGGCGGCCGATCCAACGTCCCTCAGATCGGCTCTCCATTCCTAGTGCCATGTCAGGCCCACCACTGTGCTCCGGTGGTGGGCTTTTCATTACAAAAAGGGCCACTTTTGTCCGCATTCGACGGGCGACGCCATAAGCTGACCATCCGCTTTCGGCCCCTTTGCAGACATCGATCGCTCGACGGGCCGGCTAGCACTTCCCGATGTAGAACCCACCCGTCGGCTTGTCGTCTTTCATCCAGATCAAGGCCTGGGACATGGAGTCGACCTGGTCGTCGTGCCTGCCGTTCGGAAAGGCAAGCACCTCAAGGATAAAGTTGTCCTTCCAGTGCGCGTCTTTCGGCAGGTAGACGCTGCCATTTTCAATCATCGCTGCTGCGCGGATCAAACGGGCCTCTTTGTCGATCCGAGCTTTTACCGGGGTGGTGGCGATGGCTTGGCTATCCAGATCCGCGATCAGGCTCGAACCTGAGCCTGCATCTTCGATCAGGACGATGTCCGGGTTGTGCTCATCGATGGATTGGCGGACGACCTTGACGAGGTCGGGGTAAGACGCTCGAATACGGACGAGGTCAAGGAGGTAGTACTTGGTATCGTCTTTCGCCCAGGTCGAGCCGACCGAATAGTCGCAACTCGGGTCGCCCTTCAGAGCGGTATCCCAGCTCTGCACGATCGTCATTGAACGACGATCGAACTGAGCCAGGTCGTAGTAGCGAAACCAAGCGCGTTTGACGAGGTTGCCATCCGCCGGGGCAGGGGACTGCTGGTATTGGGCGGAAAAGGTGAGCGACCCGAGATCGCGCTTAAGCCTGTCAAGCTCAGGCATTCCGAGCCGAGCGGGATGGAGCAGGTCACCGATCTTGCGCTCCTGCCAGCGACTTGCGCTCATTGGAATTCGGGCGTCCTCGTCGGCAATTGCGGAGAGATTGAGGTGATCCCAGCCGCCCGCCTCCAAAAGGACACCCGCCAGATCGTCGACATGGAGACGCTGCATGACAAGGATAACGGCGCCGGTGGCCGGGTTGTCGAAGCGCGACATCAAAGTCGTTCGGACCCATTCAGCGCACTTGTTGCGCGCCGTTTCGGAATGTGCATCCTCCGCCTTCAGGGGATCGTCGATGATGATGTCGCCGCCGCGGCCAGTCAGCTGACCGCCGTTGCGTCGAGGCGCGCAACTCGGCACAGCTCGCTTTCCAGCGTTGGAGATATTGGCTGGCTGGAACAGCTGTGCGCTCTGGCCAGCAGTTGAATGCGCCAAGCGCCTCGACACTGTCCGGAGCCTGATGGTACTGGGCAAGAATGGTCAGGGACTGGCTTGGGCGAACGGCGCTGCGGTTGTCGGAGAACCATGCTGCAGAATCGCGGGCGAGCCCCTGGCTGTCGGCGAGCCTGCTATAGCGTATGATGATATCCTCGCGATATCCGGCAATGGCGTCGCCGAAAGCGTTGTCGCCGGCAAAGGGCAGGTCCGTCTTCCAGCTTTTTGCAAAAAGTCCCAGACCACGCGGCGAGAAGGCCTCCACCATCGCCTCCTTGAGCCACTGGCAAGGAGGTGCCGGCTTGGCGTCCGCCTGCCAGTTGTTGGCTGTCACATGGCTGAGTTCATGGCCGAACTGGTAGGCAAGCTTCGACCAGTCCCGCTCGCCGATGTCGACGATGATCCATGCCATGCTGTTCCCATCAGGATGTAGCCATATGGAGGGCGGACCGGCGGTATGCTCCTCGACGCGGAGCTTTGTCGGTTGACGATCGGAGACGAGGCGGACACCGTCAAGACATGCATGGCGCATGCGCTCAAGGATCTAATCGGCGGAACGAGGGATCATGCGGCCCCAGTCGCCGGCGAGTTCGATAGGGGCGGAGAGGAGGGTACCAATGGTCGGCGATGAAATTCGCTGCAGCATCGGAGCGTCATTCCTGTCTGACCCAACGCGCAGGCGAGCCAGTGCGCCGGTTCGGGCCAGACCAGCCATGCCTTCATGGGACTTGCTCAAGATCATCCTTTGCAGCGAATGTCAGACCGACCGGCTGTGACGATCGGAATCTTCAGCTTACAAACCGCGCTATGACGCCGGAGCAGCGCAAGCGTTGGATGACTTGTCCGTAAGCGGCCCGACAATCTTGCCGTTTGGGTGTGCGGGTATGACTGCCGGGCCTTGAGCCTGCCGTTGTGAGCCAGCCGGCTCCGTCACCCATGTATCAGCATTTGCTAATGTTTACAACGCATGGCGTCGGGGTGACGCCGGAAAATGAGCGCCCGAAGGATCTCAGCAGGGGCGACCAGGCACGAAAAGCTTGAGCGCTGGAGGCAGAAGCCTACGCCTGCCAATCTGTCTAATACATACATGAGCCGCTGGTCGAAGGCTCGACTTCGACGAAGATAGGCGCCAAACGACCTTTTCAGTCCGAGCAGCGTGAAGCCCTTCGGCAGCCCAGCGAGCTTGCACTGCATTCCGCCTGACGAGGGACCGTCAAGTCAGGCGTAGACCTGCCTAAGAGAGGACTTACCGGTTTCCGAAACTGGCAGCGGGAAAGCCTCGACCTGTCCCCCGGTCTTGTCCAGGTACTGCATCAAAGCTGTGACCAGATGGTAGAAGATGCTCGCGGGGACCTCCGTCGCTACTGACCTTCCGCGCTCATCAATCCTGTCGATCCATAAGCCAAGTGGTGCGGGATCGATATGCCATCTGAAGAGCCGGGCAACGCGCGCTTCGATCTCGGGTTTCAAGTCAGGCCCGCCAATACCATCAAGCGCAACTGCCGCCTTGATCGCCTCGCACTGCGGCCAGCTTCGCGAAAGACGGTCGAGGGGCAGTCCGTGGCGCGAGACGGCTGCATAGGCCAGACCCGTGGCCCGGTTCAAACCGCTGGCAACCGCCGACGAATAGAGCTTTCTCGCAAACGCAACTAAGTCCTTCTGGCCGCTCGCCCGCGCGAAATCGACGAGGAGGAAGGCCCATTCGAAATGGTGGCCTGGTTCGGTCCACTGTCCCTCGTCTCCCGGCAACGGCAGCCAATCGACGTCGAAGCGTTCTCCAAGTGTCCAGCTCTCCTGGTCGAAGAAATGGCATCGAAAGAGATCGATGACGCGTGCCGCGCGACGCAGGTATGCGCGGTCGCCCGTGACGCCATGCCAGGCAAGGAAGGATTCCAGCATGTGCATGTGAGGGTTCGAGAGCCGCACCCCGCTCCAGACGGGGCTCTCGAGGAAGCCGTTCAGGCTGGCATCCTCGAGATGCGTGTCGATGAAATGAAATGTCTCTTGTGCAAGCCGTAGGGCATCCTGGTGGCCGCATCGATGAGCATGGGCAAGCGCCAGCAGCACACAGGCTTGGTCGTAGGCATCCTCCGCCGGATCAGCCACGCCGCCGTCGCATTTTAGGGTGCGTACCCAGCCGCCACGGTCGGTACGACCGCATTTCGCGATGAAGTCGATCCCGTGGTTGAGAAGTTTGTCGGCGGGCCCAGGCCAACCGCGTTCCTTGGCCACCGCGAAAGCGTAGATCTGACGTGCCATTGTCCGCATGCGTTTGGGCTTGCGTAGCGGCCTCGCATCAAAACCGAGCGACTCATGAAATCCGCCATACACATCGTCGACCCCTGCAGTGGACCATACCGGCAGTGTTTCGTCGAAAAGCCAGTGCTCGACGCGCTTGCGCCATGACCCACTGACGATGACCCGGTCTTCCGACGCCGTGAACTTGGTTTCGAGTCGTCCGCTCTTCTCCAACTGCTCGACAACCTTCTTGACGTTCTGGCTGTGGCTGACGGGGGCAACAAATACCGCGTCCGGTGTTGCCACCACCGCCACATCCTTCATTCCGACGACGGTCAGCAGCCTGCCCTGGCTTCGAAGGTAGGACCTGCTGCAGTCCATCGCGACGACATCTCCCATCACAACGTTGCCGTCGCTGTCGACAGGGCTGGCTTCGAGCAGCGATTGCCACGATCCAAGATCATTCCAGCGGAAGGAGGCCGTAACCATCGCGATGTCGTGGGCACGCTCCATGACGGCGTAGTCGATCGAACTCGACGGGACAGCTGAGTAGAAGCTCCGTGGTAGGTAGATGCCTGAAACGTCGTCCCGTGCGGTCTTATAGGCCCGTTCGGCGCTGTCCCAGATATCTGGCCGGAACTCAAGAAATGCCTGCGCATCGTGTCCGCTCGAAACAGGAACAGGCCGGCGTTCCAATAGAACCTCCCCGAAGACGCATATTGGCGAGCTGTCTCGGCATCGGGCTTCTCGACAAAGCGCGCAACGGCGGCCACGCCGTCAGCATTTGCCGCAACCTCGATGTAGCCGTACCCGGTTTCCGGATGTGTCGGCTTGATGCCGAATATGACAAGGCGTCCTGACTCGGCCACAGGCCGGCCCATCTCGACGGTTTCCCAGAATTGCGCCTCGGTTGATATCTCATGATCGGAGGGGACCACGAGCACAAGCGCGTCGGAGCCATGCTCGAAGATCGTCTGCAGGGTTGCTATGGCGACTGCCGCGGCGGTGTTGCGGCCAACTGGCTCGAAAATCGGTCTGCCGCCGTCCTATCCGAGTGGACTGATGTCGGAGATGACGCGATCGGCATGCCGCTCGGACGCTATCAGGTAGATTGGGGTCTCACCTTCGGACCGGGCCTTGAGGCCGAACGGTCTTCGCAAGCATGGATCCGTCGCCGGAAATGTCGTGGAATTGCTTGGGATTGTCTTCGCGCGAGAGCGGCCATAGCCGTGAACCAACGCCCCCGCTCATGACAAAACATACGATCCGGCCCGGCATGGTCCAGTTCCTCTCAGAATGTTTGGCTGTAGGCGCCGACTTCTGGATTGCGGCGCAGGGCCATGGCATGGAGCTCGGCAGCACGCCTTTTGATGCAGGAGTGCCCGGTCCTCCAGTAGTCGCTCATGGAATTATTTTGCGCGAGAGCCGGGTCCGTCATGAAAAGCCCCGTCGGCGTCACGTCCATGACGAACGTAGATTTCGGATCCAGCGCGGAGATGTTCCGCGCCAGCATGACGCCAAACTTGTCTGCGAAAATCTCGCGGCCTCCATCGACGTCGCAATCGCGGTCGCCGTCGTCATCGAAGCCGAGCCCCATGCCGAGCGCCTGTACCACCATCAAATTGAACTCGGGCTCTTTCTCGGAGCCTGGATGCCCCAACCACCAACACGTGTCGCATTCCCGGAAGCCAGTGGCTTTGACGAGAGCGCTGGTTTCGAAGGCGAATATGTTCGACTTGGCTTGACCGACTAGGTTGAGCGTCACGTTTCCATCCGCAATTGCGCACGGAACGATCCTAGCACGCTGTGTAGCCTAAGCTCTCTTCATGAATTGGGGTAGTCCGAATGCCCCGGTTTGCCCCCATCCTATTGAAGCACCCCTGCGACGGCCGCAAGGATGTCTCGTGCGCTTTCTTAACGGTCTCGCAGCGCTTCGTGTTTGTATTTCGCCAGCGGCGAGAGAAAGTAGCCAATGATACTGCGCGCGCCAGTCTTGATCTCGATCGTCACCGCCATGCCCGGACTGAGCTTGACGAGCTTGTCGTCCACCTGCATGTACGCACGGTCAAGCGAAACGCGCGCGGCATATTCCAGTTCCTGACCCCTCGGCTCACTGTCGCTCTGCTCTGCGCCCGATGCGCGGTCGTTCGAACCGCTCTGCCTCTCGCGAGGTATGGCGTCCGGTGACACGCTGAGCACTTCTCCATGAAGAAGCCCGTAGCGGGTGAAGTTGAATGTGTCGACCTTGATTTCTGTCTTCTGTCCCGGGTGGACGAATCCGATATCTCGGTTGGAGAGCATGGCCTCGATTTCGAGATGGCTCTCGCTCGGAACCACCACGGCCAGCGGCTGAGCAGGCGTGACCACGCCTCCTATCGTGTGAACGGCGAGTTGTTGTACGACGCCGTCGACCGGCGCGGTCAATCGTTGGAACTTCGTGCGCTGCTCTGCCTTGGTCTCCTCCTGCTCGGCACTCTCAACCCTTTGGTCGGCTTTCGCGAGTGCGTCATAGGTCGCGCGCCGATACTCCGCGACGGTCTTTTCTCTCGTTTCCCTTAGCACCGCGATGGCTGCATCGGCTTCGCGCAGCCGGCTCTGCTGCAGGTTGAGATCCTGCTGAAGGCCGACCAACTCCTGATACTCGGAGAGATAGTCGACCTTCGAAGCAAGCGCGTTGTCGACGAGCTTTTTGCGAATATCGACTCGCTCCTGCAGCACCGGTGTTGTAGCCTGGAGCTTCGCGACGCTTGCCAAGGTCGTTGATCGTTCCGCTTCTCTCTGATTCTGCTGGCGCTCGATCTCCGCGAGCTTGGCGTTCTGTTCGGCGACCTGACTGATCAGAAACTGACGATGCATCTCGATGTCCACTGCGCTCGCGCCCTGCGGCGGCCGGAAGGCCGCAAGTGGATCCTCGGCGAGCGCGGCGCGCAGCCGGGCGACGTCGAGTTCGGCCGAAAGGAGATCACTTCTCTGGCGCTGCTGGTCGGCTTCCGTCATGGTCGGGTCGAGCTCGATCAGCACGTCACCGGCCTTCACGTTCTGTCCATCGCGTATATTGATGGCGCGGACAATGCCCGTCTCGAACGGCTGAATCAGCTTGGTGCGCCCGTCTGGCACGATCTTGCCCGTCGCCGTTGCGACGATATCGATGCTGCCTAACGACGCCCAAATCAGCGTGACGCAGAAGACTGCGACGATACTCGCCGCGATCGCGCGACCGATCGGCGACGGTGGCGTTTCGGTGATTTCGAGCGCTGCCGGCAGGAACGCTACTTCGTGCTCGTGGCGGCGAACTTGGGCTCTCGGAAATGGGACGATGTTTCGGCTAGCGGACTTCATGGATGCCAGCCTGCAGATAGTGGAGGTTTGCGTAACGCCCGTTCGAGCGGATCAGGTCATCATGGGTACCATCCTCGACGATACGGCCATGCTCTATCGTGATGATCCGGTTCGCGTGGCGCACGGTCGAGAGCCGATGAGCGATGACGAAGACGGTTCGGCCTGCAGAGATTCGTTTCATGTTCTGCTGAATGGCGCGCTCGCTTTCGTAGTCCAGGGCGCTGGTCGCCTCATCGAGGATAAGGATGCGCGGATCGGCAATGAGTGCCCGAGCGATTGCGACACGCTGGCGCTGCCCGCCGGAAAGACTGCTGCCGCGTTCGCCCACGATGGTGTCATATCCCTCCGGCAGCTCGAGGATGAAGTCGTGAGCGCCGGCCAGCGATGCCGCTGCAATGACGCGGTCCATCGGCATAGCCGGATCAGCGAGCGCGATGTTCTCGCGAATGGATCGGTTGAAGAGCACGTTCTCTTGCAAGACGACACCTATCTGGCGTCGAAGCCAGGTTAGGTCGACCATCGCCAGATCGACGCCATCGACCAGCACGCGTCCGCTCTCCGGCACATAGAGCCGCTGTATCAGCTTGGCGACGGTGCTCTTGCCTGACCCCGAGGAGCCCACGATGCCGATAACCTGACCGGGCTCGACGCTGAACGAGACATCGTGCAGCACCTCGGGGCCGTCGACCCGGTAGCGGAAAGTCGCATGCTCGAATGTCACCTGCCCGCGGATTGCCGGCAATGCGGCGCGGCCAGGATTGAAGCTTGGCTCGGGAATGGTGTTGAGGATATCGCCAAGGCGATCGATCGACAGGCGGGCCTGATGGAAATCCTGCCAGATCTGCGCGAGCCGCAGCACCGGCATGCTCACGCGCCCGGCCAGCATATTGAATGCGACGAGCTCGCCGACGGTCAGGTCGCCGCCGATCACGAGCTTGGCGCCGAAGTAAAGGGTTGCGGCGACGACCAGCTTGTTGATCATCTGCACCGCCTGGCTCGCAGTATTGTTCAGGCTGAGCACGCGGAAGCTTGCGGTCACATAGGCGGCGAGCTGCTCCTCCCAGCGGCGCTGCATCTGCGGCTCGACCGCCATGGCCTTCAGCGTCTCGACGCCCGTCACGGTCTCGACCAGAAAAGCTTGATTCTCCGAGCCGCGATCGAACTTCTCATCGAGGCGCCGGCGAAACAGCGGCGCAGCTCCCGCAGAAATGCCGATGTAGAATGGGAACGACGACAGGACGATCAGAGTCAACGGAGTTGTGTAATAGAACATCACCGCAAGGAAAACGACGGTGAAGACGAGATCAATGACAAGCGTGAGCGCCGAGCTCGTCAGGAACTGCCGGATATTCTCGAGCTCGCGGACGCGTGCGACTGAATCCCCGACGCGGCGTGTCTGGAAATATGCGATCGGCAACGCCATCAGGTGACGAAACAGCCGGGCGCCGAGCTCGACGTCGATGCGGTTCGTCGTGTGCGCGAACAGATAGACGCGCAGCGTGCCGAGAACAGTTTCGAAAACGGTCAGCGCGATAAGGCCCGCGACCAGGACGTCGAGCGTGCTCATGCTTCGATGCACGAGCACCTTGTCGATGACCACCTGGAAGAACAGGGGCGAGATGAGGGCAAAGACCTGAAGGAAGAATGACGCGATCAGCACTTCGCCGAGAAGATGGCGATATTTGTGGACCGCGCCGAGAAACCAGCCGATGTCAAACCGCCGGGACAGGTCCGTAAGGGCAGCGCGCCGGGTCATCAGGATGATATCGCCGTCCCAGATGGACTCAAGTTCGGCCTGGCTCATTGTAATGGGTTGCGGCGACGATGGGCGCTGAACGAGGAGCTTGTCGTCGACGACTTTGCCGAGGATCAGGAATCCACCGTCCCGAAGCACGGCGATTCCCGGCAGCGGAGTAACCGCAAGCCGATTCCAGCTCGTCCTCTGTGCCCGAGCCTTGAGTCCGAAATCTTTTGCACAGCGCAGCACTTCGGTAACGCCCACTCGCGCCGCGCCCATGCGATGCCGAATTTGGTCCGGCTCGGCCGCGATGCCATGGCAACGCAGCAATATCGCCAAGGCGACGAGCCTTGGGTCATCGCCGCACTCAGACGCAGTGCCCGCCGTCTGGGCGGCCTCATCGCGTCGATCGGCGAAACGAACACGCATCAAGGTACTGCTGGCGCGCCGTACCAGATCACGCCCACGGCCAATAAGGGCATGGAGCGCCCGCTGCGCGACGTTCTGTGATCCAGCCAAGATCAAACGGCCGTCCCACATTGCTTCGAATTCCGCTCGCGTGATCAGCTTCGCATTTGAAGAGGGTGGATGCAGCACAACCGCGCCTTTGTCGCTGACCTTTCCGAGAAGCAGAAATCCACCATCATGCAGTGAAGCGATGCCGGGCAACCGGATATCCGCAAGTTGTTTCCACTGTGTCTTGCGCGAACCGACCTTGAGCCCGAACTCGCGGGCGCAACGAAGCATCGCGCGGATGCCGATTGCACCGCCGCCGCCACAGCGATCGCGGATCTGGTCGGGCTTAACGTTCACGCCATGAAAGCGAAGGAACAGAGCCAGGGCTCGAAGTCCAAAGTCTGCGGCGTGGGCATTCTCGTTCTGCATCGCCATTCTGGCTTAACCCTTCGCGGATACGCGTCCGCGTTCGATGTTCCTTCTCAGATTCACAAACTTGACGGTGCCGCACCCAGGCGCTGGAGCCCCTGGGTGCGGAGGCGATCAATGTTGCGGTCTGGTCAGGTACGAGTCGTGATTCCAGTTGGTTCCATTCGACAAGGACGCCACGATCTGACCGTGATCGACGTGGCCAGAGTTGCCGGCCAGGTACTGGTTCAGCAGCGCAAAACTCTGGCTTGCGAGGGACGCTCTACTCGTGCCGGACGCAAGCGGATGATCCGCCATAGTAATGTTTTGCGACGCCAAGGTCTTAGCGGTGCCGGCGACCAAGTCCCTGTGCTCGTTCAGCCAAGCAAAGCGCCGGGTTGACAAGGACGCTAGCGACCTAGCGGGAGCATGCTCATGATCCGTCTGGGCGATCACCCGCGGCGAAGTCGTGGTGGCGGCAGGCCGAGGATCCGTTACGGCGATGGTCTGCGGCGAGGCTGTCGAGACGGCGCCTGTGGCCGGATCCTTCGCCGTTGCCGTCAGCGTGAGTGTCGCAACCGGATGAGCCGCGCCCCTGTAGTTCGATTGCAGCGTCAATCCGCTGTCGACCTGCGCGGCCGTCAAGGTGATACTCTTGCCACTGAACGTCTTGCCGTCGAGTTTGTCGGTGATCGTCTCGTACTTAGGCAAGCCCGTCACCATCACGGTCACGAGATCGTTGGGGTCGGTCGTTGTCACCTTGACCCCGAGGTCGACCGTACCGCCCAGCCCGTTCACGTCGAGCGTTGGGTCGGCGATGGTGAGGACCGGCGCGATCACTGACGGGGTGGTTGGTCTCGTTGGGGTGGTTGGAGTCGTCGAGGTCGTTGGGGTGGTTGGTGCTGTCGTAGGGGTCTGGATCGATGACGTCGTCGAGGGAGCGACGTTGGCACCCGTGACGGTGTCGCCGCTGCCCGCCTTCTGATAAAGCTGAACCCCGTCGATCTGCATTTGCATCGACGATGGGGTCGAACCATCCAGAGCCGTATGCCATCCGCTCGCGTTCGAATTCGCGACCCCCATGTTCATCATCAATTGCATCGGTTCATCCGGGATCGCGACCTGTGCGCTGGTCACTTGCGCCATTTGTTGCCCGTCCAGATACCAGGTGATCGATTCACCAGGCACCCAGTTGATGCCGTAGGTGTGGAAGCCGCCCGTGAGGTTGATGCCGCTGTCGATGGTGTCGCCGACCCACCCTGACGGTCCGTGGAGGTGCCAGGAGAAATTGTTGTCCGCCGGCCCAGAACCGGTAAATCCACCCTCCTGTATATCGAGCTCGAAATTGTCGCCGCTGCTGCCCGCGCCGTCGCCGGGCATCAGCCAGAGGCCTGGCCATGCGCCTCCGCCGCTCGGCGCCTTCATGCTGATCTGAAGGTAGCCGCCGTTGAATTCGAAGTTGCCGTAGCTGCTGACGGCGCCGGACGTGATCGGGAATGTCTGTGCCACCCCACCCTGATTTATGCCGCTGATGGGCTGTTTGATCGCCGTGAGATCCAAGGTCCCGTTGCTCACCGACACCTGGCTCGGCATATCATAGTCGGCATTATATGGGCCGCCCGGCGTGCTTCCTCCCGACCCATTGCTATTCCAGGCCCAGCCGTTGGCGGCATTGCTGGTGATATAGGTATGCCAATCGCTGTCGAGCGCCGTGCCGGAGAAGTTTTCCTCATAGACGAGGTCGCTCGAGGCAAAGCCTGTTGGTGCGGAAAGAGTCATTCCGTGATCCTTCTTGGGCGTTGAAAAAAATTCACTGCCGCGCATCGCCAAAGTGCGTGAGACGTCGCACGCGCAGCTAGGCAACGCGAACTGATTTCAAACTCGTAGCTGGGCTACGAGAACTGATTTCAAACTCGCATAGGCAACGCGACTGATTACAAAGTAGCGGAGATTTGGGTGTCTTCGCCCCAGACACTGATGTCGAGCGGGCTCAACGTTGATTTCACCATCGAAGACGAGTCTTGTCGACGGGAATGCTTGTCAGGTTCTCGCCCCTGAACCCGTGTACGGTGTCGCTGCCAACGCGCACAAGGCTTTCAACGATTTGAGCCGCAGCCGAATTGAAGTCGACCGCATGTCTCCCGGCGGGCGCGCCGCCGAGCTTGCTATTAAGTATAAGCACAGTAGTCCCTTAGTTCATTGCGTCTTTTTTGTTCTCATTCCGCCCGCACCCCTAAGTAAACACAGGCATTTCCGCATTTAAACTTGCTCAGACACCGTCTTGTACCTGCGTAAATTATTCGAAGACGATGTATATGACACAGGCGACCATACTACGATTTGCGGCGAGAATGAGGCTCGGCGGGTGATTGTTAACACATTCCTAATGTAACTTATTAACACGTTCTAATATGGAAAGTGATCAACGGACCGCGCCGGGGCACCCTCCCAGATGGCCTGCCACGATCGTATCTGTCGGTTTAAATGTTGCGGTCGCTTTGGGTGCCCGTTGGCTCGCGCGGGTCGTTCGCATTTGAGGTAGTCGAAAGGGATGGGTGGGATGTCTTGCGATGGCGCATCGCTGACGAGCCTTCGAGCCTGTTGTCGCACCCGGCCGGATGTTCGACCACCATTTGCGCGCCGATGTGCTTGGCCGAGCTCAGCCGTTAAGGCGTTGACCACGTTCCAGTCTCTATAAATGTCACTGCGTCACGTCGCTAGCCACGCAGCCGCAATGCCCGCGTCATCCGCTGGCTGGTATCGTGATCGAGCGCGGTCTCTACAGCGCCGCGCAGCCGTTCAATCGCAATGCCAAAGTGCCTGAATCGGGATCATATTATCAAGATCTGAGCAGCGCCAAGACGCGCAACCGCATCCAAGGGGAGAGTGCGAATGCTTGGGTACCTTGTTGAAATGGCTGGAGCGTGGCGCCACGGCGCGCATGCGCTTCGTCGCCGCGGGACGGCTCCGCGGATTGTCAGATTTGAACCGCGCAACGAGTCGCCAAAGCTCCACTTCGTGGCCATCTGCTAACAGCCTGGCCTGCTCTTTCGCCGCAACGTCGTCTATGCAGGTAAGGTTGATGCCGCCCTTGAACTGGCCGCGGTCGTCCAGAACGTAGAGCCGATAATGCTGCATCGCTTGTTCTCGATCAGGATTGCCAGCTCGTCTCGGCGCCAGCTGGATTTGCATTGAAGCCGCCAGCAGCGCTGCGCCGCTCTCGCCGATCGCTCCACTTTTGTGTACCCGCAAGACAAAGACGCTGCATGACGACATGCCCGAACATGGAATGTATGTCCTCCGCAATTTGCATGTCATTCACATTGACCCAAACCACATGTTGGGCGATCTGCCTGAGCGTTCCTCCGCCATATCCGCAAAGCCCTAGCGTAACTGCGGCATGATCATTGGCGTATCGAACGGCACGCAGAACGTTTTCCGAATTTCCGCTTCCCGAAATCGCGATGACCAAGTCGCCCTCGTTCAGGATGTTCTTTAGCTGCTCGACGAACACATCCTGGAAAGAAACATCGTTCGCGTATGCAAACGTAAGGCCCACATTGTCGATCAGCGTCCGGCCACGAAACGGGCGCTTCGTGGAAAGATAGATGCTCTTGTTCCAGTCCGTGATGAAATGCAGCGCCGTGAGCGAACTGCCACCATTTCCAAGCGTGATTATCTGCTTGCCATCCTCCTGTGCCTGCGCGACCAAGGCCACTGCATTATCGATGCTTTCGTGGTCCAATGAAGCCAGGACGATCTCGAGTTTCTTGAAATAGGCTTGAGCACTGCCGCCAAGATTTTTTATTGGGCGGGCTCCGATGTCGGTTGATTGAGTACTGCCGCCAAAATGCTTCATTGGATGGACTCCGATGTCGGTTGATAGTGAACGATGCGGCTCCCGGCGAAGTCGAACTTGACAGGGAAGTGCTTCAGGTCCCTAAGGGCCGCTTTGATTGCGTCGTGGCGATCGAGAGGTGCGAAGAACATGAGAAAACCTCCTGCACCTGCTCCCAGCAGCTTGCCGCCCGTGGCACCCGCCCGCATCGCGGTCTGGTACCAGTGATCGATTGCATCGTTCGTGATTTCCTCAGAGAGGCTCTTTTTTAAGAGCCAGTTCTCGTGGAGGATTTCGCCGAAGGCGTCGAGGTTGCATCGATGCAGCTCATCACGAAGCTGATAGGTGAGCCCGACCATCCGCCTGAGCGCTTTGCGCTTGTCCGGAGCTCTTGCGATGCACTCCGACTGTCGCACGAGAATGTCCGAAGCACTGCGCGTAATGCCGGTGTAGAACATGAGAACTTGCTTCTCGATCGAAGCGATGAAATCACGCGGGCATATGAGCGGTGACACCGAAACGCTGTCATCGCGGTGAAACTCGATGAGATTCAATCCGCCGAAGGCGGCGGCGTATTGATCCTGCCTTCCAATGGGCGCGCCACAAAGTTCGATCTCGATGCAACAACTATCGGCGCCGAGCTTTGCCTTCGAGACATATTGCCCCCGAAACGCGTTCAGCGCGTGCAGAAGGCCAACCGTAAAAGCGCTCGATGATCCAAGTCCGGTGCCCTTGGATGGAATATCGGCAATAGTCGTTATCTCAATGCCCCCGCATATCCCAAGGTATCCCAT
>NZ_RZRY01001200.1:0-1183 GCF_003998035.1 Mesorhizobium sp. M2A.F.Ca.ET.039.01.1.1
GGCATTGCCTGCGGCGGCAACGCCCGCGGCGACCGCGCGGCGGCGGCCGAAATCGCCAAATTTCAGCGACGAGCAATAGCCCAAATGCGTCGGTGCTTCATGCCCAACACAGCCCCTCTCCGCCCGTCATGGCGCAGCGGAAGCGGGAGCACGCCGAGGCCCGTTTGCGTCACGGCGCTCGTCCACGCGCCGACCTGCCGACATGCCGCGGAGCGAGAGCCATGAACGATCTCTATGGCGAACTGAATCGCTGGTTGTCCGATGCGCTCGCCACCCTCGCCGCCGCCGGGCACGGGCCGGTCGAGTGGCTCCACAGGCCGAGTCCCCCGGTTCAGTTCCTGCTGTGCACGGTGCTCGTATGGCTCGTCCTCACCTGGATGACCCAAACGCGCTCCTCCACCCTTCGCGCCGCCAAGCCTGATAATCTGCGCGGTACCGTGGAAGGGTCTCCGGTCGAAACAGCACTGCAGTGCCTTGTCGCCATCGGGCGGCACTACGGCATCGATCTTTCCCCCGAGCGCATCAAGCACGACTTTGCGCTGAGGCCCGATGACGACATCACCCGGCTGCTGCCGAAGATCGCCCGCAGCAGCGGCATGCGCAGCCGCAAATTGAAGGTCGGCTGGAAGGACCTGCAACGCCTCGGCGACGCCTATCCGGTGATCGCCCGGCTGACAAATGGCAACAGCGTCATCCTGCTCGGATTCAACGAGAACAAGGTTGGAGTCCTCGACCCCCTCGCTGACTGCCTCGACGTATTACCCCTCGACCAGGCGACGTTCTGCAGGAAGTGGACCGGCGAGCTCCTGCTGCTGCGCCGCACATTCGCGCTGGCGGATGAGAGCCGGCCGTTCGGCTTTACTTGGTTCCTCCCGGAAGTCGTCCGCAACGGCGCGATGTTCCGCGACATCGCGGTGGCCGCGGTCGCGCTGCAGGTGCTGGCGCTTGCCCTGCCGATCTTCATCCAGATCACCGTCGACAAGGTGCTCGTGCACCAGGCCTATACGACTCTCGTTGTGCTCGCCATCGGGGTCAGCGCCGCAGTCCTGTTCGACGCGGTTTTCAACTATCTCAGGCGCATCCTGCTGGTCTACGCCTCGGCACGGATCGATGTGCGCACCTCGATCCGCACCTTCGCGCGTCTGCTGTCGTTGCCGATCGATTTCTTCGAGCGCGCCTCGGC
>NZ_RZRY01001201.1:0-1181 GCF_003998035.1 Mesorhizobium sp. M2A.F.Ca.ET.039.01.1.1
CTCTCTGTCCTGCCGGACATCTCCCCCTCAAGGGGGGAGATTGCTCTGTCATTGACGGCTTCGCCAATCGCAGACGTTGCAGATGCCTCTTTTGATGCCGACGAAGAAAAGGCGCCGAGGCTGGTGACGGCTGATCTCCCCCCTTGAGGGGGAGATGTCCGGCAGGACAGAGAGGGGGGCGAAGGATCGCCGACCACTGAAAGGTTCGGCTTCTCAACGACACCAACTCCCGGCTGATAATACCCAGCCTTCGGCACGCCGACCGGCTCGGCAACCGCCGCATCCGCTCCCGCAAGCCGCGCCAGCCTCCGCACCAGTGCGCTCATATTGGCCGGCCCGCCTTCGCGGAAATAGCCGAGCAGGGCGTCCAGCTCCGCACGCGGCAGGGTCGAGCCTTGGATCAGGCGCTGGTCCTCGTCATGACTTTCGCCGGGCAGCAGCGCGAGCTTGATGCCGCGCTCGCGCGCCACCGCGGCGAGCTGGTCGCAACCATAGCGCCACCAGTCATAGCCGCCGAGGATGCGGACGAGGACGACCCTGGCGTGGCGGGCGACGCTGTCGATCCAGAGATCGACCGACATCGGGTGGCGAAGATCGCGAAGAGCCGCCAGCCGCATCGAGGGCAGCCGCGCGGCATCGGCCTTCCAAGCAGCGGCCAGGCCGGCGAGGTCGCTGTCGGTGAAGGACAGCGCCACGACATCCGCAGGCGTCTGCCTGAGGTCGATCGGCTCGGCGAGATCGTCGAGCGAAGCGGATGTTGTGGCGAGGATATGCATCGCAGTCCGGATTTCCCTCAGCCGGCGAGGATACGCTCGATCGCCGGGCGGTTCAGCCCCTTGAGGCCGATGACGACAAGCCGCGAGCGGCGTTCGTCTTCGGCTGTCCAAGCGCGGTCGTAATAATGGTTGACGCGCGGGCCGACGGCCTGGAGCAGAAGCCGCATCGGCTTGCCGCCGACCTCGACGAAGCCTTTGACGCGCAACACATTTTCCTGCTCTGCGGCAAGGGCGACGCGCTTTGCCAACTCGTCCGGATTGGCAATCGACGGGATGTCGATGACGAAGGAATCGAAATCGTCATGCTCGTGGTCGAGCTCGTCGTCGTGATGGGTCTTGCGGTTCTCAATGTCGTCCTCGACGGCGAGGCCGAGGCCGAGCAGTACCGAAGGATCGACCTTGCCC
>NZ_RZRY01001202.1:0-1179 GCF_003998035.1 Mesorhizobium sp. M2A.F.Ca.ET.039.01.1.1
GGCGGCCGAGCTGTCGCGCCGCGCCGAAAAACTTCTGGCGGTGGCGCCAAAACTGCGCGCCAAGGGCGCCGGCGACGTGATCTTTTTGCTGCTCAATGAAGACGTCGTGTCTGGCTCGCTGACGACGAAAAACCTGTCGCGCTTCGCGGCGCGGCGCCTGTTCGAGCGCCTGCAACAACTCGATGTGCGCGAGCTGTCGGGCCGCACTACTTCCCGTTGTTTGGGCTCTAGCGATGAGCCAAGCGTCCGCCCGCCGCAAGCCAGATGATCAGCCGGCGTTGCTGGACACCGAGCTCGAGCACCGAACTGCGACAGGAAGTTTTTGGTCGTCACATAGGCGTAGGGCGCGCCCGGTTGCGGGCTGCGCGGCCCCGAGGCGATGAGGTCCTGTGCGCGCAGCACGCCGATCAGCTCGCGCGACACCTCCTTGCCGAAGAAGGAAGACAGCTCGCCACGCGTTATCGGCTGGAAAAACGCAATGCACATCAGGACAAGCGCCTCCGAGTGCGACAACTCTTTTGTCCCCTGCCCTGAAGCTGGGCCAAAGGCGGCGTGGATGATGTCGCCAAAAACCTTTCTGGTCCGGTGCTGCCAGCCGCCGGCGACTGACACCAGCTCGTAGGGGCGGCCGGCCAGCTCCGTGCGAATATCGTCGATGATCAAGTCGAGATTGCAGCTTTTGCCGCGTCAGCACCTCGCGCGGCACCGGTTCGCTGGCGGCAAAGATCACCGCTTCGATGCGGCCCATCCATTCACGCCAGCGCAGTTCTGGCGGCAGGCGCTCGACACGCTGCGCCAACTGCCGGATTTCGAGGCGCTCGAGGATGCAGGGCTGCTATCGAAAGAAAAGCTGCTGGCGGACGACATCATGCCGGGTTCTTCCGTTGGCGGCGATGGAGCCGCGGGCACCATCATGGATGAATAGAGAAGCGCCTGATCAGGATCACTGAATTGGAAACTAGGTTGGGATTTTGAAAGGTCCGAAAGCCGGCCACGCACAGATAGGCATTCAGCAAATCGACGGTGGTACACAAATTTGGGCGAGGGCTACTTCGCTTCGCCCGTCGAATGGGACGAAGGGATGATCCGCGTACAGAAACCAGGAATTGGCCGACAAGCAGTTGGACCAGATGCAACTGAGGCTCGGATCCTCCTAACCTCCAATCATCTGTCCTAGAA
>NZ_RZRY01001203.1:0-1176 GCF_003998035.1 Mesorhizobium sp. M2A.F.Ca.ET.039.01.1.1
TGTCGGCCTTCTGCAACAAGATCACCTACAAGCGCGCCGGCGACCATTGGCGCATTCCGTTCAACGTCGAGCGCTTCCGCGGCCTCAAGGCCGTCGGCGATCTGGTTGATGCCGACACCGGTGAAATCGTCGTCGAGCAAGGCAAGAAGATCACCGCCCGCCAGGCCCGCCAGCTTGGCGAGAAGGGTCTCAAGGCCATCAAGGCGACCGACGAGGATCTGCTCGGGAACTACCTCGCCGAGGACATCGTCAACTACGCCACCGGCGAGATCTTCCTCGAGGCCGGCGACGAGATCGACGACAAGACGCTGAAGGTGCTGCTCGGCACCGGCGAGGAAGAGATCCAGATTCTGGACATCGACCACGTCAATGTCGGCGCCTATATCCGCAACACGCTCAACGTCGACAAGAACGAGAGCCGCCAGGACGCGCTGTTCGACATCTACCGCGTCATGCGCCCGGGCGAGCCGCCGACCCTCGAGACCGCCGAAGCCATGTTCAACTCGCTGTTCTTCGATAGCGAGCGCTATGACCTGTCGGCCGTCGGCCGCGTCAAGATGAACATGCGCCTCGAGCTCAAGGCCGAGGACACCGTGCGCGTGCTGCGCAAGGAAGACATCCTGGCCGTGGTCAAGACGCTGGTCGAGCTGCGCGACGGCAAGGGCGAGATCGACGACATCGACAATCTCGGCAACCGCCGCGTGCGTTCGGTCGGCGAGCTCATGGAGAACCAGTACCGCGTCGGCCTGCTGCGCATGGAGCGCGCGATCAAGGAACGCATGTCCTCGATCGAGATCGACACGGTCATGCCGCAGGATCTGATCAACGCCAAGCCGGCGGCCGCCGCCGTGCGCGAGTTCTTCGGCTCCTCGCAGCTGTCGCAGTTCATGGACCAGACCAACCCGCTGTCGGAGATCACCCACAAGCGTCGCCTCTCGGCGCTTGGACCGGGCGGTCTGACCCGCGAGCGCGCCGGCTTCGAGGTGCGCGACGTGCACCCGACGCATTACGGCCGCATCTGCCCGATCGAGACGCCGGAAGGCCCGAATATCGGTCTTATCAACTCGCTGGCCACCTTCGCGCGCGTCAACAAGTACGGCTTCATCGAAAGCCCGTACCGCAAGATCGTGGGCGGCAAGTTGACCAACGAAGTTGTCTACCTGTCGGCGATGGAAG
>NZ_RZRY01001204.1:0-1174 GCF_003998035.1 Mesorhizobium sp. M2A.F.Ca.ET.039.01.1.1
AAGTTGGTCGGCGGCGGCCTGCGCCCGGCTGATCCAGCCGGCAGGTGCCTCGCCCACGACAACGATGCGACTCTGGATGATCGAAAGCCGAACCGATTTCGGCGGGGACAGCGACGCCGTCAGCCGCTTCACCACGAACTTCGGATCAAGACTCTGATAGAATTGCCACTGTGAATGAACGCGGGCGGGATCAACCTTCGTTCCGGAAAGCAGAGCTTGCGGGTCGGCGGCAAGCGGGTCTCTCAGTCCGGAAATGTAGAAATCTCCGCCCCTCTCCGTTTGTTGGGCGACGATTATTCCCGGTTGGGCCTCAAGTCGCGACACATAATATTGCCAATGCTCGGCCGCGCGCGCATCGGGGCTCACATCACGAACCTTGGAGATGTCGAACTCCGGCCCGCCTTCTGAAAGCTGTCTTGCCGCTGCGCGCGCCCGATCTATCCAGGTGTCGGGAGCCTCACCCTCGGCAACGATGCGGCCATTGACGATCGAAAGTCGCACTTTATCCATCGGATACAGCGACGCCGTCAGCCGCTTCAACACGAACTGCGGCTCAAGGCTTTGATAGAATTGCCAGCTCGAATGAACGCGAGCGGGATCGACCTGCGTCCCGGACAGCAGTGACTGCGGGTCGACGGCAAGCGGGTCTCTCAGGCCGGTAATATAGAATTGGCCATCGCGCACATTCTGTTGGGCGACGATGATGCCGGGCTGCGTCTCCAGTCGCGACACGTAGGCCTCCCAACGCTCCTCGGGGCTCACATCACGTACCCCGGAGATGTCGAAGACCGGGCCGCCGGCTGAAAGCTGCCGGGCGGCCGCACGCGCCCGGTTGATCCACGCAGTGGTGGCCTCGCCTGCGGCAACGATGCGATCATTGACGACTGAAAGCCGCACCGAATCCGGCGGCGCGAGCGACGCCGTCAGCCGATTCAGCACGAACTGCGGCTCAAGGCTCTGGTAGAGTTGCCAGCTTGCATGAACGCGAGCGGGATCGACCTGCGTCCCGGGCAGCAGCGACTGCGGGTCGGCGGCAAGCGGGTCTCTCAGACCGGTAATATAGAATTGGCCGTCGCGCACATTCTGATCGGCGACGATGATGCCAGGCTGGGCCTCCAGTCGCGACACATACACCTGCCAGCGCTCCTCGGCGCTCACATCGCGGACCCCGGAG
>NZ_RZRY01001205.1:0-1174 GCF_003998035.1 Mesorhizobium sp. M2A.F.Ca.ET.039.01.1.1
TCATGGCAGCATCGGTCCGCCGTCGGCGTTGGCACGCTTTCCGCGGCACCCGTAGGTCTCGGCATCCGTCCCTCCAACAGGCGAACCTGCTCTCGTTCTGGGCCGTACGGGCCTCAGGAAATCCGCCTTGCGCTTTTGCCTTTCGGCTGGGGCGTTCAGTGGCCGCCTGAGATGGGTTGAATGTACGCCGGGTAAGCGGATTGCGGAATGCCCACTCGCCTGTGGATAGCGGGATTATCGGGGACCGAGGGCAAAAGCCTCGGAATTCGGCGGCCGAACCCTGCCCCGCTTTTTTAGCGACCTTCGATATTGGAGCCTTGTCGCGCCGCCCGGTCCGCGTTTGAATGTCGGCAAAAGAGTTTGGGTCGGCAAAAGACTTCGGGCGCCAGCGCGGACTCCGCCGCGCATTTCGCGCGATGTGCCTCGGGGGAGGTCGGATTGAAGGTCGGGGTGGTTCTCAATCCGATTGCTGGAGGCGGCAGGCTCAAGCGGCACTGGGCGGAGGTGGCGGCATCGCTCAAGACAAATTTCGGCGATTTCGACCTGCGCGAGACGCAAGCCGCCGGCGACGCCGAGCGGCTGGCGATCGACCTCGCCGCCGGCGGATGCGACCTGGTGATCGCGGCCGGCGGCGACGGCACCGCCAGCGAAGTGGCCGACGGGCTGCTGCAGGCGCAGGACGAGATCGGAAGGACGAGCGAGCTCGGGCTTTTGCCCTGCGGTACCGGCATCGACTTCGCGCGTGGGCTCGGCATGCCGCGCGGCATCGATGCCACGCTGAAACGGATCGCTGATACCAAGGCGCGAAAAGTCGACGCCGGGCGGGTCTGCTACATCGACGATCATGGCAAGCTGGCCAGCCGCCACTTCATCAACATCGCCAGCCTCGGCCTGTCCGGCGCGACGGATCGCGCCATCAATGCCGACAAGCGCAAGGGCAGGGTCTCGTCCAAGGCGCTGTTCTTCTGGCGCACGGTGCTGGAGTTCGTCCGCTACCGCTTCCAGGACGTCCGGATCACCATCGACGACGGCGAGCCGGTCGAGGCGCGAATGGCGCTGGTGGCGGTGGCCAACGGCAAATTCTTCGGCGGCGGCATGATGATCGCGCCGGACGCCGAGCTCGCCGACGGCCAGTTCGACATCGTCATCCTGCGCGCTGCCGGCAAGCTCGGGC
>NZ_RZRY01001206.1:0-1171 GCF_003998035.1 Mesorhizobium sp. M2A.F.Ca.ET.039.01.1.1
CAGGGCCCAGGCCATTGACCAGCTTGGTGGCGGCCGCGTCCTCGGCGATCTCGGCGGCCAAGGCCTGGATGCCGCCATTGGCGTCCAGCATCGGCTTGTTCCACAGCATGCTCTTGCCCTGGGCGAAGCCGAGGCCGAGCGCCTCGCCGGCATATTGCCAGCGCGCCTGCAGCGTGTTGAGGAAGGCGCATTCGACTTCGGCCCAAAAGCCGTCCGGCCGCGAACCGATCGGCGTCGAGCAGACGAGGCCGGTATCCGGCCGCCATGCCGCCATCAGGTGCTGGACATAGTCCCTCGGCATCAGCACGTTGGAATCGGCGAGGACGACCCAATCGTGCCGCGCCGCCTGCCAGCCCTTGACGCAGTTGTTGAGCTTGGGATTGGCGCTGATATGGTCGTCGCCGATCAACAACCGCGCCGGAACCTTCGGGTGGCGCGCTATCGCCGCATCGATGAGCCTCACCACCGGGTCCTCGGCATGCGCGACGCAGAAGATCAGCTCATAGCGCGGCCAGTCGAGCGAGAAGGCGCGCTGAAGGGTCTCCTGCGTGAACGGCTCGACGCCGCGCGAAGGAACGATGATCGAGACCGGCTGCGCGCCGACGGGCGGCGCAATGACATGTCTTCGTTTCAGCCGCGACGCGGCGAGCAGGATGCTGGCGAGGTTCGAGAAAAGAAGGGCTGACGAAGCCAGGCCGGCTGCGATAGTCAGTTCCATCGAGATCTGGTCACTCTATCTCTTTGTTTTCACGCAATTCCGGACGGAAAACCGCTCACACTTTTCCTGGAATTGCTCTTGGCCGCATGCGACCATTTCATCAGTCACAGAGCGCCCGAGTCGCCCGGCACGGTTTGTGCACACCAACATTGTCATGTGTCACTTAAATGACATTGTTTTTCGGCACGTGCGCTACAAGGCTGGCAGGATGGTCGGCGCGGCGCGTTTAACAGCGAAGCGCGACAAAATGTTCCGCGGCGGCAACCGGAGTGGCCCATGTATCGCGCAGTGACGCGCAACATCGAAGTGCTGGTCAGACCCTTCTATCTGGAGGATAGATCCGATCCGTCGGAGAACCGCTATGTCTGGGGCTATCAGGTGACGATCGACAACCGCTCCGACGATTTCGTGCAGCTTTTGTCGCGCTACTGGCACATAACCGATGGCCAGGGC
>NZ_RZRY01001207.1:0-1170 GCF_003998035.1 Mesorhizobium sp. M2A.F.Ca.ET.039.01.1.1
CAAGTATCCCTTCCTGATCGGATCGGTGACTGGTTCGCCGGGCTCGTATATGTTCTTGGTCAGCCACCTTCTTGAGACCCGGCCCCACATCAAGAAAGTCGCCATCGTGACGGCGGATCATTCGTTTGGCCAGGCTGCGCTAGCCTACTACAAGGCAGGTATCACTCCCTACGCCAAGCGCGTCGAGATCGTCTACTCCCAGCCATATGATCCAGCATCGACATCCGACATGCTCGGGCTTGCAACGCCGATTTTTGCGTCCAGCCCTGACCTAGTCGTCGAACTCGGGTTCACGCCGGGACAGCAGGCACTGTTCATCGAAGCCATGGAGCAGCTTGGATACAAGGGGCTCTATGGTAGCGAGGGCTGGACAATGGGCCTTGTTACCGAGCGTGTTCCTGCCGCCCAGCTCTCAGGTCGCGTTTTCAGCGCATACGTGGTTGATGCCTCTGAGCAGAGCTTCAGCCCTCGCGTCTCGAAGTTCTACAAGTCGTATGTCGAAAAGTACGGTCAAAAAGAATGGTCAGTGCTGGCCTCGGTGGCCTACGCGGCTATGACGACTGTGGAAGCGGGCATTCAGAAGGCAGCTGCTCCCACTGGAGATGCAGTCAGACAGGCGCTGTTTGCGACTGATACGGTTGACCAGCCTCTGTTCGGCAAGTCTCACTGGGGTGGTGCAGAAATGTATGGGGCCAACAATTGGCTGCTCACCCCACTGCCAGTCTACGTGACTGACGACAAAGGTGGCGTGAAGGTGGATGCGGTGGTCGACGTTGCCAAATGGTGGAACGCGAACAAGGACGCGGCGCTCCCAGTCCTCGCACAGGGCGGTCAGGTTTCGGCCAACAAGTAGAAACCCCAGCGTAGGAGTGGTCGCGCTGATGCGACCACTTCTACGCCGCAGAGGTGGTCGACGCTCATGCAAATCGTCCTGAATTGTCTCTCGCTTACGTCGTTCTACCTTTGCTTCGCCCTGGGGCTGGCATTGGTGTTCGGGGTGATGCGGATCATCAACTTCGCGCACGGCGAGTTCTTCATGATCGGCGCCTACGTGACGTATTTTTGCGTCGCCACGCTTGCACCCCAAATCGGAGGGCCAAGCGCCTGGCTCGTCGGCGCGATCGTGGCAGCAGCGGTAACCGGGCTGCTGGGTACCGTGCTTTACAGGAC
>NZ_RZRY01001208.1:0-1168 GCF_003998035.1 Mesorhizobium sp. M2A.F.Ca.ET.039.01.1.1
TCCCTTTACGCCTGCGATCATTCCCGTTCCCCATTGTCTTGCCGACCCACCAGTCGAGATGCGCTGAAACGACCTCGCAGGGCAGCAACTTATTCATTTGAACGTAATCGATGTGCCGCAAGTCCTTTGTAAGATTGGCTTCACTGCCCTGCTAATCCTTCCACTCTCTAATTATCTGAAAAAACAGCCCCAACTTCTCTCCCCTTTCTCTACCAGGGTGGCACGAGATTTGCTTCAATAGCTAACAGGCTGCTGAGTTGTATTCGTGTCGCGAGGCACAGCGAAGGAAGGAAACAACTTGCCAGATTTGCGACCGAAAACACTTTATGTGGGCCGGTAGGGCATTCTGAAACATGCAACGCAGGCGGCAGTACCGCGCAGAAGTGGCAACATCACGGTAGTACGCGCCCCCGGCTCGGCTGCGGAATACAAAAGGATAGTGTTATGATTGTGCGTAGCCTGCAGGATGTTGAAGCGACCGATCACTTCGTCGATTGGGGCAATGGTACTAGCCACCGCCTCCTGACCGACAAGGACGGCATGGGCTTTAGCATCTGCCACACCGTAGTGCGCGCTAACACGGTCTCGCTTCTGCAATACCGTAATCATCTCGAAGCCTGCTACTGCATCGCCGGAGAGGGCGAGGTCGAGGACATGGACGGGAATGTCTTCCCCATTCGCAAGGGCGACATCTATGTGCTTGATAAGCATGACAAGCATCTTCTGCGCGGGGGCCGAGACAAGGACCTGATCCTCGTAAGTATCTTCAACCCGCCCCTCAACGGAACCGAGCGCCACAGTCTCAACGACCCGGCAGGCTCGGCATATTGAACAAAATAAACCAACGACAGATATCAAACCGCCGCTCAATGCGAGGAACATCCACCTTAGCGACCCAACACCATCCGCACTGCATTCCGCCGACCTCAGCGGAAAAATTGTTTGTTATCTCGTTCACATCGGCTCCGCTTTCTCATTGGTCTTCATTGATAAACGGGGGCTTTCCACGAAGGGTCCCTACCTACGCGGCCGCAGCCCGCGGTGACAGTGATATGTTCCAGGCTCCGCTTGCTTCGGCGAACACATCGGGGAGATTCTGGAAGGCTTGTGCCGATTGAAAGCGCGCTCAAAGGTACGATGTCCGGCGATGTCGGATAAGCCACATAGC
>NZ_RZRY01001209.1:0-1166 GCF_003998035.1 Mesorhizobium sp. M2A.F.Ca.ET.039.01.1.1
ACATGAGATAGCGGGTGGCTGTTTCGCGGACGCTGGGTGCACGATCGAGGATGCCGGTTAAATTCTACTCGGACATCTGTCGAAAGGCGGCGGAAAGAGTTTTATGGTGGCAGGAATGTTGATTTTCACTGAGAACTGACCCGGCAATGGAGTGAACCCCGTGAACGGGGTCGGTTCCGGCTGAGGGCGAAATGACACTCTAAGCGTTTTTCTCCTTGGGCCACAGATACTCGCCAGTCAGCAGGATGTGCGCCCAGCCCAGCGGGGATATGTGGGCCAGAAGCTCGGGCGGCACGTCGAGCCCATCGTTCCGCCGCTCTGCGACGGCATGGCCGAGATGGACGGTATTCCAATAGACGATAATCGCGGTCAGGAGGTTGAGGCCGGCGATCCGGTAATGTTGTCCCTCTGCCGTGCGATCGCGGATTTCACCCTGGCGACCGATACGTAGCGCGTTCTCGAGGGCATGGTGGGCCTCACCCTTGTTGAGCCCGATCTGGGCGCGCCGCTGCATGTCCGTGTCAAGGATCCACTCAATAATAAAGAGTGTGCGTTCGATACGGCCGACCTCGCGCAGCGCGACCGCGAGATCGTTTTGGCGCGGGTAGGAAGCGAGCTTGCGCAGGAGCTGGCTGGGCCTGATCTTGCCGGCGGCCATGGTGGCGGCACAGCGGAAAAGGTCAGGCCAGTTCGCAACGATCAGTTCTTCGCGGATTTTGCCGCCTACTAGGTTGCGTAATTCTTTGGGCGTTGCGGCGGGATTGAACACGTACAGCCGCTTCGATGGCAGGTCCCGGATGCGCAGGACAAGCCGGTAGCCGAGCATGGCGCTGGTCCCGAACAGATGATCGGTGAACCCGGCCGTATCGGCATACTGCTCGCGAACCTGGCGGCCGACCTCGTTCATCAGAAGGCCATCGAGAATGTACGGCGCCTCGCTGACTGTAGCTGGAATCGTCTGTGAAGCGAACGGCGCGAACTGGTCGCTTACATGAGTGTAAGCCTTGAGGCCGGGATCGGCGCCATATTTGGCGTTGACCATGTTCATGGCCTCGCCCTGCCGCGCCGACGGAAAGAACTGGCCATCGCTCGATGCTGTCATTCCCATGCCCCAGAACCGCGACATAGGCAATTTGCCCTGGGCAGCTACAACCACGGCCAGCGCC
>NZ_RZRY01000120.1:0-12433 GCF_003998035.1 Mesorhizobium sp. M2A.F.Ca.ET.039.01.1.1
GTCCCGCGTCCGCCACCGGCACGGTCGAGGTGCGGCCGATCTGGGAAATGGCAGAGTACGTCGCCGCCGCGGAGTGAGCCGCGATGGATGATCGCTCGGAGATCGCGCGGGCGGCGGCGGAAGCGGCCGCCCGGAGCAGCTACGGCAAGCTGGTCGCCTGGCTGGCGGCGCGCACGCGCGACGTCGCCGGCGCCGAGGACGCGCTGGCCGACGCCTTCGCGGCCGCGCTGGAGCGCTGGCCCAGGACTGGCGTGCCGGCGCAGCCGGAAGCCTGGCTGCTCGCGGTGGCGCGCCGGCGCGATGTCGACGCCGTGCGGCGGCGGCTGACCGGCGAGGCGGCGCGCGATCATCTGCAGCTGATCGCCGAGGAGATGGAGGCGCGCATGAGCGGCGAGGAGCTGCCCGACGACCGGTTGCGGCTGATGTTCGCCTGCGCCCATCCGGCGATCGAAGCCAGCGTGCGCGCGCCGCTGATCCTGCAGACGATCCTCGGCTTCGACGCCGCGACGATCGCCTCTGCCTTCCTGGTCTCGCCGGCGACAATGGGGCAGCGGCTGGTGCGGGCCAAGGCGCGCATCCGCGAGACCGGGATTCCTTTTCGCGTGCCGGAGAAGGCGGAGCTCGGCGAGCGGCTGGGCGCCGTGCTGGAAGCGATCTACGCCACCTTCGCCGAAGGCTGGTCGGATCCGACCGGCACCGACAGCCGCCGGCGCAACCTCGCCGGCGAAGGAATCTGGCTTGGACGGCTGGTCGCCTCGCTGATGCCGGACGAGCCGGAGGCGCTGGGACTGCTGGCGCTGATGCTGTTCGCCGAGGCGCGCCGCTCGGCACGGCGCGGCCCGGATGGAGACTTCGTGCCTTTGGCCGAACAGGATATCGCGCTCTGGGACGACAGCCTGATCGACGAGGCGGAGGCCTTGCTGGCGGGCGCCGCGCAAAGGGGCCTCATCGGCCGCTACCAGCTCGAGGCCGCCGTGCAGTCCGCCCACACGGCGCGCCGGCGCGGCAGCGGCACGGACTGGGCGGCCATCCGCCAGCTTTACGACGCGCTGCTTTCCGTCGCCGGCTCACCGGTGGTGGCGATCAACCGTGCGGTGGCCATCGCCGAAACCGAGGGTGCAACAGCCGGGCTGGCGGCGCTCTATGTGCTGGGCGACGACAAGCGGCTGCAGGACTACCAGCCCTATTGGGCCGCGCGCGCCGGGCTCTTGGCCAGGCTCGGCAACACGAAGCAGGCGGCGCAGGCCTACGACCAGGCGATCGGCCTCGAGCGCGACCCGGCGCTGCGGCGTTTCCTGCAAGGCGAGAAGGCGAAGCTTGTGGGGGGTTAATGTCGGTTTGATCGGTGAGCAGGCGTCATCACCCTTTCCGGGGGATCGCGCAAACGCTGGGGATTGGCGGAAGCCTCTCAACTTCGTCATCCCTGGGCGAAGCAGCCGCGAAGCGGCGTCGCGGAGACCCTGGGATCCATGCCGTGACCTCGATCGTAGGATGCAGCGGAGCAGAATTCTGCACCGTTGCGGCGCGTCGAAGTCACGGAATGGATCCTTGGGTCTGCGCGCGTCGCTTCGCTCCTTGCTCCGCCCGTGGATTGACGAAGTTGGAAGGCTTCAGGCAATCTCCAAGGCATGCGGTCTGCCGAGCCGGCCATGCCAAGCGCCGCCTCGACGACGAAGCCGCCGCTGCCGGCGCGCGTACAGACAATCGTCGGGTCGGTCAAGCCCGCTGATGACGAAGGGCGCCCTAAGCCCCCAGCCCGTCGAACAGAATGGTCGACAGATAGCGCTCGGCGAAGGAGGGGATGACGACGACGAGGTTCTTGCCCTTGTTCTCCGGCCGCGAGCCGACGACGATGGCCGCCTGGAGCGCGGCACCCGAGGAGATGCCGACCGGCACGCCTTCAAGGCGCGCGACCAGGCGGGCATTGGCGACCGAATCCTCGTTCGACACCCTGACGATCTCGTCATAGACGGACGTGTCGAGGATCTTCGGCGCGAAGCCCGCGCCGATGCCCTGGATCTTGTGCGGGCCGGGCTGGCCGCCGGACAGAACCGGGGAGGCCTCCGGCTCGACCGCCACGATATGCAGCGAGGGCTTGCGCTTCTTCAGCACCTGGCCGACGCCCGTGATGGTGCCGCCGGTGCCGATGCCGGCGACGAAGATATCGACCTCGCCATTGGTGTCGTTCCAGATCTCCTCGGCCGTGGTGCGGCGGTGGATCTCGGGATTGGCCGAGTTCTCGAATTGCTGCGGGATGATGGCGTTGGGCAGCGTGGCGGCGAGTTCGTCGGCCTTGGCGATGGCGCCCTTCATGCCTTTCGGCCCTTCGGTCAGCACCAGCTCGGCGCCGAGCAGCGCCAGCATCTTGCGGCGCTCGACCGACATCGTCTCCGGCATGGTGAGGATCAGCTTGTAGCCCTTGGCGGCGGCGGCGAAGGCGAGCGCGATGCCGGTGTTGCCGGAGGTCGGCTCGATCAGCGTGGTCTTGCCGGGCGCAATCTTGCCGGCTTCCTCCAGCGCCTCGATCATGGCGACGCCGATGCGGTCCTTGACGGAGGCGATGGGGTTGAAGAATTCGAGCTTGGCCATCAGGTTGGCGACGATGCCCTTCTCCCTGGCGAACTTGTCCAGCCTGACCAGCGGCGTGTCGCCAATCGTCTCCGTGATCGAATTGAAGACGCGGCCGCGGCCGGGCACGCGCGCGGAGGTGACGGGCTTGTTCATTTGGTTCGCTCCCAGGGCAATGGCATAGGCAAAACAGAATAGGGCTTTCAGCCGCGCAAGATAGGCCGGCCACCTAAAATATCCGAGTGGGGCGGTTGCTGAAAAGCGCGCCGCAGCGGAAATGCATTTTCCGCTGCAGCGGGTTTCAGGAATGGTTTGGTTGAAATCCGGGAACGGCTGACATCGGAGCCTACTGGCGGGCCGCGATGGCGGCCGCCGCGCCCATCATGAAGCCGGCGGCGGTGCGGTTGAGCACCTTCAACGCGCGTGGCGATTTCAGGAACCAGCGCGCCTTGGCGGCCAGCGCCAGATAAGGCACCAGCACCACGAACAGCACGACCACGGTGAGCATCGCCAAAATGGCGTAGTCGGCGAGCGTGATCGTCTTCAGGTCGACGATGGTCGGCGTGATGGCGAGATAGAAGATCATCGTCTTCGGATTGCCGAGCGTCACCGTCAGCCCGGCGATGAAGCTCGACAGCAGCCCGCCCCGGGCCTTGCGCGCCTCGACGGTCTCGGGCGTGATACCGCTGGTCCAGAAGCGCCAGGCGAGGAAGGCGAGATAGGCGACGCCGGCCCATTTGATGGCGAGGAAGACCATGCCGAAGGTCTGGGCGACGAAGGCCAGCCCAAGCACGACGGCGGTGAGATAGGTTAGGTCGCCGAGCAGCAGGCCAAACGACATGGCAAGCGAGGAGCGGAAGCCGGAGCCGAGCGCGCGGGCGACCAGCGCCGTGACGCCGGGGCCCGGAATGGCGGCGGCGACGCCGAGGGCTGCGCTGTAAGCGAGGAATCCGGTGAGTGTCATGGTTGCGGTCCCGAGATAGGGACGCACTTGTCGCACGAAACGGATCGGGAATGAATTCGCTATGGGGCAGATTCGTTTGCGCCAGCCCCCTCATCCGGCCGCTTCGCGGCCACCTTCTCCCCGAGGAGAGAAGAGGTTGGCGCCGACGCTCGCCTGCTCCTCTCCCCTTGCGGAGAGGTCGGATTGCCCCGAATTGCCCTTCGCAATTCGGTTGGCAATCCGGGTGAGGGGGCCCCTCGACGCACGGTCGAACGCCCGACCACCGCTTACCCGCCATACGTCACACGCCAGATCGTACCGTTGCCGTCCTCGGTGAGGATCAGCGCGCCGTCCTTGGCGACAGCGACGCCGACCGGCCGGCCCCAGACCGCGTCGTCGGATATGACGAAGCCGGTGGCGAAGTCGTCATATTCGCCGGTCGGCTTGCCGTCCTGGAACCGTAGCCGCACCACCTTGTAGCCGGTGCGAACATTGCGGTTCCACGAGCCGTGCAGGGTGACGAAGGCGTCGCCCCTATATTCAGCAGGAAAACCGTCAGCCGGGAAGTTGCCGCCACTATAGAAGGCGATGTTGAGCGGCGCCGAATGCGCCTGGATCAGCACGTCGGGCAGCGTGACCTTGCCAGCGAGGTCTGGGCGCGCGCCCTTGTGGCGCGGGTCCTCGTTGTCGCCGATGTAATACCAGGGCCAGCCATAGAACGCGCCGTCCTTCACCGCGGTCGCGTATTCGAAGGGTGTGTTGTCGCCAAGCTCGTCACGTTCGTTGACGACGCACCAGAGCGCGCCGGTCGCCGGCTGCACGGTCATGCCGGAGCAGTTGCGCAGGCCGGTGGCGACGGTCCTGCGGTTGCTGCCGTCGGGGTCGAAGGCGAGCACGTCAGCACGGCCCTGTTCCGCGCCCCAGCCCTCGCCCAGCGGCTGCGATTTCGCCCACGCCTCGACACCGCCCTTCGGCTTCGCCCCCATATCCTCGGCGATGTTGGAGCCGGAGCCGACCGACAGATAGAGCGTCTTGCCGTCGGGCGAAAAGGCGATGTCGCGCGTCCAGTGGTGGCTGGCGGGGATTTTCGCGACGATGGTCTCCGGCTTGGCGGACGCTTCAAGGTCGCCGTCGCGATAGGGGAAGCGCACGACGCTGTTGCTGTTGGCCACATAGACCCATTGCGGCTTGTCGCCCGGCGGATAAAAGGCGATGCCGTAGGGTCGCGTCAGGCGCTTGGCAAAGATCGACGTCTCGGCGACCTTCGCGCTGCCTTGCGCCAGGCGATAGACGCGGACCTGGTTTGCCCGGCTGTCGGCGACGAAGAGGTCGCCGTTCGGCGCCACGCGGACCACGCGTGGACTGTCGATACCCGATGCGACCAGCTCGATGGAAAAGCCCGGCGGAAGCTGTGGCTTCGCGTCCTCCGGGCGATCGGTGACGCCGCCGCCATTGGCGGCGGACTCCGCCACATTGGGTTTCGGCTGATCCTGCGGCTTCAGCAGCCGGCGCACGCCCGGACGATCGGCTTTCCAGTCGCCGAAGGCCTTTTCGCCGCTGAGCAAGGGGGCCTGCTGCGCAAAGGCACCGGTGGCGAGAATCAAGGCAGTGCCCGCAAGGCCGGCGATCCGTATCATGCTGTTCTCCGTCGTCTGCCAATGCGCCTCGCTCGGTCAGGCGCTCCGAGCAGGACATATTGGGCAAACGACCGAAAAGAGAAGCTTGCGCACGCGGATTTGACGGAGCGCCGGAGCTTAGGTCTCCTCGGCATCCAGGTCGTCGTCGAGGCGCTTTTCCAGCTCGACGAGATCGGCCGGCAAGGGCAGGCCCATGGCGCGGAGCTCCCGCAATTTCTCGCGCAGCTGCTCCTGGATCTCGTGATCGTCCTCGGGCTGGTTGATCATTTCCTGAAGCAGGAGGTCGATCTGGGCCTTGATAGCTTCCAACGCCATTTTTTTCTCCCTCTGCAGCTGGTGCGACCCTAGGTGCGGCAAGATTCAGGTCAGGCCGAGCCGGAGTCGAAGACGGGCGCGAAGCGGCCAGACAAGGTGGCTTCCGAGAACCCGAGCGGAGCGTACTTAAAGTACGTGAGCACCGGAAGGGCAGGAAGCCGTCATTCGCAGGCCGGCCTCACCTGAATATCGATAAACCTAGCGGAGCATGCGCGAAATCAGTTGTGCCGTATAGTCAACCATCGGCACGATGCGGGCGTAATTCAGCCGCGTCGGCCCGATGACGCCAAGCGCGCCGATGACGCGGGCGTCCTTGTCGCGATAGGGCGCGACGACCAGCGACGAGCCGGACAGCGAGAACAGCTTGTTCTCCGAGCCGATGAAGATGCGCACGCCCGGCCCTTCCTCGGCTAGGTCGAGCAGCTGCAGCAGCCCGTCCTGCGTCTCCAGATCCTCGAACAGATGGCGCAGCAGTTCGAGATCGGCCTGGGCGGTGACATTTTCCAGCAGGTTGGCACGGCCGCGCACGATGAGACGCGCCGGCAGGCCGCTTTCGGCGCCGGCCCAGACCGCCAGCCCCTTCTCGACAAGATCCTGCGACAGCGTGTCGAGAGCGGATTTGGTCTCATCCTTGATGCGGGCGATCTCGGCGCGCGCCTCGGCAAGCGTGCGGCCCCGGATATGGGCGTTGAGGAAATTGGACGCCTCGTGCAGTTGCGACACGGTGGTGCCGACGGGCAGGTCGACGACGCGGTTCTCGACATCGCCGTTCTGCGACACCAGCACGGCCAGCGCCTTGGTCGGCTCGAGCTGGATGAATTCGATGTGCTTCAGCGCCACCTCGTTCTTGGAGGCGAGCACGAGGCCGGCGCCGCGCGACATGCCGGACAGCATCTGGCTGGCCTCGGTCAGCATATGCTCCAGCGTTGCGCCGGAGCCCGAGGCGCGCACCTGCGCCTCGATGATGCGGCGCTCGTCGTCTGAAAGGTCGCCGAGCTCCATGAAGGCGTCGACAAAGAAGCGCAGGCCCGTCTGGGTCGGGAGCCGCCCGGCGGAAACATGCGGCGCATAGATCAGGCCGAGATGCTCGAGGTCGCTCATCACGTTGCGGATGGTGGCCGGCGACAGCGAGGAGGGCAGGATGCGCGACAGGCTGCGCGAGCCGACCGGCTCGCCGTCGCGCAGATAGGAATCGACAATCCGCCGGAAAATATCGCGCGAGCGCATGTCGAGTGACTGAAGTACCGGCGACTGAAGCCCGGGCGACTGCGACGTCGGATCGACTGGTCTGTTCATTCCGGCGAGAAACCTCCTACCGGAAAGATATAGACTCCCGGTCGGCCCGCGCAACCCGCCCCGGCTCTCGCCCCTTTTCCTTTGCGCGAGAGACTGCATGCGTCTACAAGCCGCCAACGAATCCGGGAAAAACAGAAAGAGCCTCGATGCGCCCCTCCAAACGCCAAGCCGACGAAATGCGCGCCATCTCCTTCGAGCGCGGCGTGTCCAAGCATGCCGAAGGCTCGTGCCTGGTGAAGTTCGGCGACACGCATGTCCTGTGCACCGCGAGCCTTGAGGAAAAGGTGCCGGCCTGGATGCGCAATTCCGGCAAGGGCTGGGTGACGGCCGAATACGGCATGCTGCCGCGCTCGACCGGCGAGCGCATGCGGCGCGAGGCCTCCGCCGGCAAGCAGGGCGGCCGCACGCTGGAGATCCAGCGGCTGATCGGCCGGAGCTTGCGCGCCGTGGTCGACCTGCAGGCGCTGGGCGAACAGCAGATCACCGTCGACTGCGACGTGATCCAGGCCGATGGCGGCACCCGCACCGCCTCGATCACCGGCGGCTGGGTGGCGCTCTACGACTGCCTGCGCTGGATGGAAGCGCGCCAGATGGTCAGCGTCGCCAAGGTGCTCAAGGACCATGTCGCGGCGATCTCCTGCGGCATCCATGACGGCCAGCCGGTCATCGACCTCGATTATCTCGAGGATTCCTCAGCCGGCACCGACGCCAATTTCGTCATGACCGGCAAGGGCGGCATCGTCGAGATCCAGGGCACGGCCGAAGGCGAGCCTTTCTCCGAGGAGCAGTTCGCGGCGCTGATGGGACTGGCCAAGAAGGGCATTTCGCGGCTGGTGAGCCTGCAGCAGATGGCGGTGGCGTAGGGTTTCCAATGCCGAGCCTAGGCCCCCCTCTCTGGCCTGCCGGCCATCTCCCCCTCAAGGGGGGAGATTGGATTTCGCCGCGGCTTTCGCCAATCACCGGCGTTGCAGAATGGGTGCCTACGACAAAGCTGCCAATCTCCCCCCTTGAGGGGGAGATGCCCGGCAGGGCAGAGAGGGGGGCCTCGTGATACCCTCTGCAATTTTGGAATCAGCTCTCTACGTCACCAATTTGGCTGCCGCCGAAACCTTCTACCGCGACATCATCGGCCTCGAGCCACTGGGCAAGGTCGAGGGGCGCCATGTCTTCTTCCGTTGCGGTGACGGCGTATTGCTTCTCTTCAACGCCGAGGCGACCAAAATCCCTCCGGCGCCTGACGCCCGGCTGAAAGTGCCGCCGCATGGCACGGCCGGCGAGGGGCATCTCTGCTTTGCGGCTACCGCCGACGAAATCGCCGCATGGCGCAAGCATCTCGCCGCGAACAACATCGCCATCGAAAGCGACTTCGAATGGCCGCAAGGCGGGCACTCGATCTATATCCGCGACCCTTCGGGCAATTCGATCGAGTTCGCCGAGCCAAGGATCTGGAGTTTCTGATGCATTCTTTGAACGGAAGGAAGATCGTCGTCGCCAGCCACAATGCCGGCAAGCTGCGCGAATTCGCCGACCTGATGGCGCCGTTCGGCTTCGAGGCGAAATCGGCCAAGGAATACGGCCTGCCCGAGCCGGACGAGACCGGCACGACCTTCGAGGAGAACGCCTATATCAAGGCCTTCGCCGCCGCCAAGGCGACCGGCCTGCCCGCGCTGTCGGACGATTCCGGGCTTTGCGTCGACGCGCTCGACGGCGCGCCGGGCGTCTATACCGCCAACTGGGCCGAGAAGCCGGATGGCACCCGCGATTTCGGCATGGCCATGCAGAAGACGGAGACCGCGCTGCAGGAGGCCGGCGCGACCAAGCCCTCACAGCGCACCGGCCGCTTCGTCGCCGTCATCTGCCTCGCCTTGCCGGACGGCGAGGCTGAATATTACCGGGGCGAGGCCGAGGGCACGCTGGTATGGCCGCCGCGCGGCACGCTCGGCTTCGGCTACGATCCGGTGTTTCTGCCCAACGGTTTCGACAAGACTTTTGGCGAGATGAGCGCGGAAGAAAAGCATGGCTGGAAGCCCGGCCAGGCGACGGCGCTTTCGCACCGCGCCCGCGCCTTCCAGAAATTCGCCGAAGCGCGACTGGATTTGGCCAGGTTGGATCTGGCGCGATCAGGACCCGCATGAGCGCAGTGACCATACCGCTCGACCGCAGCCCCGGCTTCGGCGTCTACATCCACTGGCCATTCTGCGCGGCCAAGTGCCCTTACTGCGACTTCAACAGCCATGTCCGCCACCAGCCGGTCGACCAGGAGCGCTTTGCGCGCGCCTTCGAGACGGAGCTTGCGACCATGCGCGCCCGCGCCGGGCCGCGCGAGGTGACCAGCATCTTCCTCGGCGGCGGCACGCCGTCGCTGATGAAGCCGGAAACGGTGGGCGCGGTGCTGGAGGCGGTGGCGAAGAACTGGACGGTGCCTGACGGCATCGAGGTGACGCTGGAGGCCAACCCGTCCTCGGTCGAGGCCGAGCGCTTTCGCGGCTATCGCGCCGCGGGCGTCAACCGCGTCTCGCTCGGCGTGCAGGCGCTGAACGACAAGGACCTGCGCTTTCTCGGCCGGCTGCACAACGTCGAGGAGGCACTGCACGCCATCGGGCTGGCGCGGGACATATTTCCCCGTCTCTCCTTCGACCTGATCTATGCCCGGCCCGGCCAGGCGCCGGAGGCGTGGGGCGCGGAGCTGGAGCAGGCGATCGGCTATGCAGTCGACCATCTGTCGCTCTACCAGCTGACTATCGAGGAGGGCACGCCCTTCCACGCGCTCTACGCGGCAAAGAAATTCACGCTGCCTGACAACGACCATGCCGCCGACCTCTACGCGCTGACGCAGGAGGTGACGGCGGGGCATGGGCTGCCGGCCTATGAGATTTCCAACCACGCCCGGCCGGGCGCCGAAAGCCGGCACAACCTCACCTATTGGCGCTATGGCGAATATGTCGGCGTCGGCCCGGGCGCGCATGGCCGCTTCGTCGAGAACGGCCGCCGCACGGTGACTATAGCGGAAAGGATGCCGGAGACCTGGGTCAATCTGGTCGAGGCCAAGGGTCACGGCGTCACCGGCGGCGAGATCCTGACCCGCGCGGAAGAGGCCGACGAGTTCCTGCTGATGGGCTTGCGGCTCGCCGAAGGCATCGACCTGCAGCGCTACGAGGCGCTCTCGGGGCGCGGCCTTTCCAGCGCGCGGCTCTCGGTGCTGCAGGAGGAGGGGCTGGTGGCGCCGGTCGGCAATGCAAGGCTCCGCGCCACGACGGCAGGGATGATCGTGCTGGATGCGGTGGTGGCGGATTTGGCAAGGTAACCTCTTTGAAGAACGTTCTCTTCGTCTGCAGCCAGAACCGGCTGCGCAGCCCGACGGCCGAGCAGGTGTTTTCCAGGCTCCGCGACATCGAAGTCGAATCGGCCGGCACCAACCATGATGCCGACAATCCGCTGACGCATGAGCTGGTGGCGTGGGCCGACATCATCTTCGTCATGGAGAAGGCGCATCGCGCCAAGCTGCAGAAGAAGTTCCGCTCGAGCCTGAACGGCGCCAGGGTGATTTGCCTCGATATCCCGGACGACTACGAGTTCATGGACCCGGAACTTGTGCGGTTGCTGGAGGCGAGGGTGCCGCGCTATCTCTGAGAGCTGTGACGCTCCCCGCGCGTTCGTCATTCTCGGGCTTGACCCGAGAATCCATGCCGTGACCTATGCGAGGAGTGTTGCGGTCCAGAATTCTGCACCGTTAGTGGCACTTCGATGTAACGGCATGGATTCCAGGGTCTGCGCGCATCGCTTCGCTCCTTGCTCCGCCCTGGAATGACGAAGCGAGAGCGGTCTTCGCCACTCGCGAAGGTCGGGGACGCGCTTAAGCGTCGTGCTTCTGGCGGTGCTTGCCGCGGTGCTTCTCGCCATGCGCATCATCGGGGCGGGCCTGCTTCTGCTCGCTCTTGTCGCGGCGAACGCCGGGCTGTGCGGCGATGGGGTGTGAAGGGATGCCCTCGCGGGCGGTCTTGCTTTCAAGTCGGCTGATGAAGATGTCGAAGCGATTGGGCATCGTTCAGTCCTGCCTCCTCCCGGGGAATCAGGGGTTAAATTCGCCGCTGTGGGTTTCGTTCCGCACTGTGGCAAAGGCATGGCGATTTCCTTAACCCGACCTCACGTTTTGCAACGAGGCGCCAGCCATGCCAAACAAGGCCTGTTATGAGGGGCAACCGGTGACCGGCGACAGAAGCAGCTACCTGATCGGACAGACCGAGATCGCGGCGCGGCCGCTCTCGCCGGCGCTCTATCTGGTGGCGACGCCGATCGGCAATCTGGCTGATATCACGCTGCGCGCGCTGGAGACGCTGGCCGCAGCCGACATCGTCGCCTGCGAGGACACGCGCGTCTCGCGTGTGCTGCTCGAACGCTACGGCATCCGCCGCCGCACCACCGCCTATCACGAGCACAATGCGCAAGAGGCCGGGCCGAAGCTGATCGAGGCGCTGGCGGCCGGGCAGAGCGTGGCGCTGATCTCCGACGCCGGCACGCCCTTGGTTTCCGATCCCGGTTACCGGCTAGTCGGCGAGGCGCTGGAGCAGGGCATCCGCGTCGTGCCGATTCCTGGACCGTCGGCAGCGCTTGCGGCACTGACAGCTTCCGGCCTGCCCTCCGACGCCTTCCTGTTCGCCGGCTTCCTGCCTGTGAAGACCGGGCAGCGGCTGGCCAAACTGGAAACGTTCAAGGCGGTGCCGGCAACGCTGATTTTCTTCGAGTCGCCCAGACGGCTGGCCGAGACGCTTGCCGCCATGGTCGAGGCACTGGGGGGCGCGCGGAAGGCCGCGATCGGGCGCGAGCTGACCAAGGCTTTCGAGGAGATGCGCACCGGCACGCTGGCCGAGCTGGCCGGCCACTATGCCGCCGCCGACACGCCGAAGGGCGAGATCGTCGTCTGCGTCGGCCCGCCCGAAGCAGCGGAAGAGCAGCCGGCCGACATCGACCGGCTGCTTCTGTCTCTCGCAGCCGAAATGCCGGCTTCGAAGGCGGCATCGGAAGCGGCGAAGATGACCGGCGGCCAGAAACAGGCGCTCTACCGGCGGCTCTTGGAGCTCAAGGACGGACCATGATCCCAAAAAGTGGAAGCCGGTTTTTGGATAGGATCATGGTCGAGCAAAAAGGAGCCGACGGTGGCTGAGCGCACGGTCGGCCATCGCCGCAAGGCCTATCGGCGCGGTCATCGCGGCGAATGGCTGGCGGCGCTGGCGCTGATGCTGAAAGGCTACCGCATCCTTGCCCGCCGCCACCGCACCAGGCTCGGCGAGATCGACCTGATCGCCCGGCGCGGCGATCTCGTGCTGTTCGTCGAGGTCAAGGCGCGCCGCACGCTGATCGAGGCGATGGAAGCGATCGGCCATGAATCGGAGCGCCGCATCGAGGGCGCCGCGGATTTGTGGCTGTCGCGGCAGCCGGATTACGGGCGGCTTTCGATGCGTTTCGACATGGTGGCCGTGCTGCCCTGGCGTTGGCCGGTGCATGTCGAGAACGCGTTTTACGGGAGGAATTGAGCGGGCTTATCCCGCTATAATGGGTAGACAATCGCATATGGCAGCGCTGGCCCCCTCATCCGGCCGCTTCGCGGCCACCTTCTCCCCGGTGGGAGAAGAGGTTGGCGCCGACGCCGACAGTCTCCTCTCCCCTCGGGGAGAGG
>NZ_RZRY01001210.1:0-1166 GCF_003998035.1 Mesorhizobium sp. M2A.F.Ca.ET.039.01.1.1
TGTCTCGTGCGCGGCCTTCTCGATCGGACGACAAGACCTTGCGCAACTTGGAGATTTTCTGGGTCACCCAGTGCTGGGTAGCGTAAATTCGATGGCTTGGCATTCTCTCGATCTGCTTGGCGAACACAGTCGCCGCGACGAGTTAGCGGCGGAAATTGGTCTGTCGCGAAATGTGACCTAGGCGTCGTTCCAAAGACGAATAGCGTGTAGAACGGATTGCCCTTCTGCTGATCTGCTGACGCTAGCCATCTGAGCGGGTGCCCAATAGCGGCCGAACTTTCGTGTGGATTCACCGGCATTCACCCCGCTCCGGAAATAATGAATGCTGATTTATACGTGCCAGGAGGAGCGCAACAATATGAACTCTCGGGTCAACAGTCTCCTGACCAGTTCCGAACACGAGGCGCTGCTAGAATTGCGCCACGCGTTGCATCGGGAGCCGGAACTATCGAACAACGAGTGGAAGACACAACAGCGTATACGGGAAACGTTGGAAACATTCGGTCTCATCGGCGCGAAGACGTTTCATGATACGGGACTCTACATCGACATTGAGGGAACAGCTTCGGGACCCAGACGCTCCCTTGCAGTTCGAGGTGACATTGATGCCCTGCCGATAAGCGAGGACCGGGCGGATCTGCCTTATCGATCCCGGGTAGAGGGGACAATGCACGCGTGCGGTCACGACATGCATGCTTCAATCGCCATGGGCGTTGCGTTGGCCTCTCACAGGCTACGGCACAACTTCTCCGGAAGGCTTCGCGTGATATTCCAGCCGGCTGAGGAAGCCGAGCCCCTCGGAGGACGGTCAGTTGTGGAAGCGGGCCTGCTTGACGGCTTCGATTGCGCCGTGGGCTTCCATGTCGATCCCTCCATGCCGCGTGGAAAATATGGTGCTCTTCCCGGTGCAATTACCCAATCCGCAGACCAGTTCAGCGTCACTGTGACAGGTAGCTCTGCCCACGGAGCAACTCCGCACGCTGGCGTTGATGCCATCACGATCGCGGCTGCGTTCATCAACGAGATCCAAAAGGTCGTGTCGCGGGAAATGCCTATAGATGATAGATCAATCATCACCATAGGTACAATCCATGGAGGACATGCAACCAACATTATCTGTGCATCGGTTGTGCTGGAAGGCACTATCAGGACAAGCAGTCCGGCAC
>NZ_RZRY01001211.1:0-1155 GCF_003998035.1 Mesorhizobium sp. M2A.F.Ca.ET.039.01.1.1
ATCATGGCTTTTTCAAAGCCCGAAGCGCGCCCACAGCGCGCGTTCTTCCGCCGCATCGAGGACGCCGTTTGCGGCGGCAGCGGCGATATCGGGCGCCGAGAAGCGCGAGCCGAACAGGCCGAAACGGCCGAACAGCCCGCGCGGCGCGCTGATCAGTTTGAGCTGCGTCTTGTCGCCGAAACGGGTCTTGAGCACGCTGCGCATGTCGCCCAGCGCATCGACAAGGCCGAGCTCGAGGCCGCGCTTGGCGGTCCAGAACAGGCCGGTGAACAGGTCAGGGTCGTCTTTCAGCTTGCTGCCGCGCCGCTCCTTGACGAGGTCGATGAAGGTCTCGTGCACTTCGAGCTGCAACGCCTTCAGCCGCTCCACGTCCTCCTTCTTCTCGGGCTTGAACGGATCGAGCACGGCCTTGTTCTGGCCGGCGGTGTGGACGCGCCGCTCGACGCCGATCTTCTTCATCAGCTCGGGGAAGCCGAACGAGGCCGAGACCACGCCGATCGAGCCGACGATCGAGGACGGATCGGCGAAGATCTCGTCGCCGGCGACCGCGATCATGTAGCCTCCGGAAGCCGCGACATCCTCGACGAAGACCAGCACCTTTTTGTTCTTCTCCGCCGCCAGGTCGCGGATGCGCTTGAAGATCAGCCGCGACTGCACCGGCGAGCCGCCCGGCGAGTTGATCGAGATGGCGACCGCCGGCGCGTCGAAGCCGAACGCCTTTTCGATGAGGCCGGCCGTCGAGGCGAGCGACAGGCTCGGCCGGAACTGGCCGCCGCCGGCCATGATGGTGCCTTGCAGCCGGATGACCGGAATGGTGACGACTGTCGAGCGCCAGGATTTCGGCAGCAGGCGGTTGAAAAGGCGTTTCACGAACGGGTGTCTCCGGACAAGATGCAAAGGAGCAGGGTGAGATCAGGCAAGTCGGTAATGTCTTTCGGGCGCGATGTCACCTTGCCTGCCATGTAGGCATTCGCCGGCCAACGGCAATGCCGGATCGCCGGCCCAGGATCAATCGCCGAACAGCGATGCCAGGCCGTTGTTGATCATTTCCGTCCGCTCCGTCGGCGCGTTGCCGGATGGTCCGTGCAAGGCGAGCGGCGGGCGGATCGACAGTTTCCCGCGCGCCCCGAGCACCGCCCTGACGACGATGCGGAT
>NZ_RZRY01001212.1:0-1154 GCF_003998035.1 Mesorhizobium sp. M2A.F.Ca.ET.039.01.1.1
GATCGCAGAGGCGGTGACGATCCACACGAAAGCGTCCCGCTCCGTGGCCATGGCAAAGGCTGAAGAGATGCTCCGTCTCGTTCGCATCGCGGACCCGGAGCGCCGCATCAACAACTACCCCTATGAAATGTCGGGCGGCATGCGCCAGCGCGCCATGATCGCCATGGCTCTAGCCTGCTCGCCGGAACTGTTGATCGCCGACGAGCCGACGACGGCCCTCGACGTCACTATCCAGGCGCAGATCCTTCGGCTCATCGTCGACCTGAAAGAGCGCATGGGAACGGCCGTCATGTTCATTACGCATGATCTCGGCGTTGTAGCCGAAACCTGCCAGCGCGTAATTGTCATGTATGCCGGCCGGATCGTGGAACAGGCCAACGTCATCGATCTGTTTGCGCGTCCGGCGCATCCCTATACCCAGGGGCTCATGCGATCGGTACCTGACCCGCGGCGAGGCCGTCAGCGCCGCCTTCCGGAAATCCCCGGCATCGTGCCAAGTCTGCGCGAGCCCATTGTGGGCTGCAGCTTTGCTCCTCGCTGCCCGTTCGCGATCGATATTTGCCGCGAGAAGACACCCATCCTGCGTGATGTCGGGCCGGGCCATGCCTCAGCTTGCTGGCGCGCCGAAGAAGTGATGGGCGTATGAACGGTCCTCTGCTGAAAGTCGAGAATCTGACCAAGTATTATCCGCTCGGTGCAGGAATCTTCAAGAAAAGCATTCCGGTGATCCGGGCGGTGGAGGACGTATCCTTTTCCGTCGAGGCGGGCGAGACGCTTTGCATCGTCGGTGAATCCGGCTGCGGCAAGTCCACCGTCGCGCGGCTCCTGATGCGGCTCGTCGAGCCGACGGGTGGGCGCGTGCTGATCGACGGGACCGATATAGCCGGTCTCAAAAAAGACGCGCTTCACGCCTGGCGCCGTCGGATGCAGATGGTCTTTCAGGATCCCTACTCGTCGCTGAACCCGCGACTTACCGCTGGGCAGATCATTACGGAGCCTGTCGAGAACTTTGAGCGTCTCAGCCGGAAGCAGCGCCAGGCACTCGCTGCGGACCTTCTCCGAAAGGTCGGAATGTCGCCTGAGATGATGCACAGGCTCCCCTCCGAATTGTCGGGCGGTCAGCGCCAGCGGCTCGGCATTGCACGCGCCCTGTC
>NZ_RZRY01001213.1:0-1150 GCF_003998035.1 Mesorhizobium sp. M2A.F.Ca.ET.039.01.1.1
CGTTCGAACATCCCTACACATTCGCCCGCCGCCTTTCGACCGCCGACCACCACACCAAGGGTCGCGTCGGCTGGAACATCGTCACTTCGTATCTCGAAAGTGGCGCCAAGAATGTCGGCCAGACTGGCTTGAAAAGCCATGACAACCGCTACGAGGTCGCGGCCGAATATGTCGAGGTGCTCTACAAGCTGTTCGAAGGCAGTTGGGAAGAAGGCGCGGTGCTGCGTGATCCGGTCCGAGGCATCTTCACCGACCCCGGCAAGGTCCACGAGATCGGCCACAAGGGCAAGTTCTTCGAGGTGCCTGGCTACCATCTCTCGGAGCCGTCGCCGCAACGCACACCGGTTCTCTATCAGGCCGGCGCCTCGGGTCCGGGCAAGGCCTTCGCCGCCGCGCATGCCGAGTGCGTTTTCGTCGGCGCGCCGACCAAATCGCTGCTCAAGGCCTATGTTTCGGAAATCCGCCAAAAAGCCGCCGCCGCGGGCCGGGATCCGAAGAATGTCCTGATCTACAATCTCACCACGCTGATTGTCGATGAGACCGACGAGAAGGCCCGCAAGCGCTTCGAGGAATATCAAAGCTTTACATCTTATGATGGCTCGCTGGTGTTCATGTCGGGTTGGACCGGCATCGATTTCGGCCAGTACGCGCCGACCGATGCACTCAAGAAGGTCGAGACCAACGCCATCGTTTCGATGGTCGAGCACTTCGCCGGCAAGGACAAGGCGTGGACCGTCGAGGAACTGGCGAAATGGGGCGGCATCGGCGGCGTCGGGCCTGTCTTCGTCGGCTCGGCCGGGGCAATCGCCGACATCCTGCAGGAATGGGTCGATGAAACCGGGGTCGATGGCTTCAACCTCGCCTATGCGGTGACGCCCGAAAGCTTCGAGGCCGCCGTCGACCTGCTGGTGCCGGAATTGCAGAAGCGCGGCGTCTATCCCACCGCCTACAAGCCCGGCACGTTGCGTGAAAAGCTGTTCGGTGAAGGGCCGTATCTTCCCGCAACGCATCCCGCCAGCGGCTACCGTGACATCGAAGCCGTCAAGCGTCGCCAAGCCGAACGGACCTCGGCGTCCCGTCTCAAATCCGTGAATGCGTGATGACCGGCTTACTGGAACTCCACGACGTATCTCTGTCCTTCAAGGGCTGT
>NZ_RZRY01001214.1:0-1147 GCF_003998035.1 Mesorhizobium sp. M2A.F.Ca.ET.039.01.1.1
GCGCTGATCACCGGCAGCGAGCACGAGAAGGACCGCCGCATCCGCTTCGAGAACGCGCCGCGCTTCGGCCTCGTCGGCAAGCCGCTCGACATGACCTACCGCGTCATTTCGACGGAGGGCAATGGCGCCCCGGTGGATGTGCGGGTCTCGGTCAATGGCGAGCAGGTCTCGGTCGAGCACGCGACAGTCGGCCAGCCGATGAAGCTCTCGGTCACCATTCCCAATGCCGGCCGCAACATCGTCCAGCTCGGCATCGACCGCGAGCCCGGCGAGCTGACGGACGCCAACAACCGGGCGATCGCCCTGGTCGACGGCATCCGCGAGAACCTGCGCGTGCTCTTGGTCTCCGGCGAGCCGCATGCCGGCGAGCGCACCTGGCGCAACCTTTTGAAGTCGGACGCGTCGGTCGATCTCGTCCACTTCACCATCCTGCGCCCGCCGGAAAAGCAGGACGGCACGCCGATCAACGAGCTGTCACTGATCGCTTTCCCGACGCGCGAGCTGTTCGTCGAGAAGATCAAGGATTTCGACCTGATCATCTTCGACCGCTACCAGCACCGCGACGTGCTGCCGATCCTCTATTACGACTACATCTCCGAATATGTCGAAAAGGGCGGCGCGCTGCTGATTGCGGCCGGGCCCGAATATGCGGGCGAGAACTCCATCGCCCGCACCCCGCTTAATGCCGCGCTGCCGGCCATGCCGACGGGCGAAGTGGTGGACAAGGCCTTCTATCCGCGCCTGACCGATCTGGGCCAGCGCCACCCGGTGACGCGCGGGCTCGACGGCTCGGCAAGCGAGCCGCCGCATTGGAGCCGCTGGTTCCGCACCATCGGCGTCAAGAATCCGGAAGGCGAAGTGGTGATGAAGGGCGCCGACGACCGGCCCCTGCTCCTGCTCGACCGCAAGGGCGAAGGCCGGGTGGGCATGCTCTTGTCGGACCAAGGCTGGCTGTGGGCGCGTGGCTTCGAGGGCGGCGGCCCGCATGTGCAGCTTTATCGCCGTATCGCCCACTGGCTGATGAAGGAGCCGGAGCTGGAAGAGGAACGGCTGACGGCCGACGGCCACGGCATGATGCTGGAGATCCGCCGCCAGTCGATGATCGACGATCCGGGCCCCGCCCAGGTGATCACGCCCTCCGGCAAGA
>NZ_RZRY01001215.1:0-1145 GCF_003998035.1 Mesorhizobium sp. M2A.F.Ca.ET.039.01.1.1
CAGCCATGACCTCTCCCGTCGGAAGCCAGCATTCCGCTGGCCTCGTACATCATTCGAGCAAACCTCAGGGATCGTCGGAAACCTTCCCGGGCAAGAGCGCGGAAAGCGTCGGCCACCTTGCAAAGGCCTCGGTCTCCGAGACGAATGCGGGCGAGCCGAACGCGCAAGGAAAAGCCGCGTCCCGCATCGCCCGCATGGATCTGACGGTGCTCTCTCCGACCGGCTCGGGTGAGGAGTCGGATACCTCGCCCGAGGCGCCGGACACCGCCGGCGACGTGGACGCCGCGTGAAACGGTCCCCTCCGCGACCGCACTAAAACGGAGATAGGCGGTCCCCCGTTTCAAGAGACGCTGCAACGCCCTAGCAGCCTTCCGCTGTCGTCTTCATCTGCCCGGGAGCGTTCGATTTGGCGCTGGTGTCCTGTTGTCCAGGGGCTGCCTGCTTCGCGGTTCCGGTCGTCTGTTGTCCGGGGGCGCAATCCTTCGCCGAGTTTGGATTGGTCGAGTTCGTTTTGGTCTGATCCGTGTCCTGGCTGCTGGGCATCGTCGTCGTGGATGAAGAACCCGACGAAGTGCCCGACGAAGTGCCCGACTGCGCTGTCGCCAGACCCCCGGACAGAGCAAGCAGGGCGGCGGCAAGAAGAATGCGTTTCATGACGATTGGTCCTTTCAGGTAACGTCCCTTCAGTCATTTAATCCCGGCGGGGCAGGAGTGTTCCGAGCGCCCGAACGCGCTCGACCTGCGGGGCTTTCGCGTGCCCAATGGCGCCCCTAGGGACCATGGTCCGGCGAGACAAGGGCCCTCATTTTTCCAAACGGCCCAAAAGCGCTCGGCCCTTTGTATTTCTGTGTCATTTCAATGAGTTAACGGAATTTTTTTGGAAGAGTGCGGGGCAATGACGGCGATGCTCTCATTTGGCGACCGCAATTGCCTAAAGTTTATCCGACGCCGTTAGGAAATTCTCATAAGACGCTGCCTAGCGGTTGGGCCACGGTAACGATTCATCTGCGGAGAAGTACAATGACATTGCGTAAGACACTTCTGGCATCCCTTGCCATTCTGGCGCTCGCGGCGGCCCCGGCGCTCGCCGGCAACGGCCATGGCGGCGGCAATGGCGGTAGCCACGGCGGCAATGGCGGCAATGG
>NZ_RZRY01001216.1:0-1143 GCF_003998035.1 Mesorhizobium sp. M2A.F.Ca.ET.039.01.1.1
CCACATAGCTCACGACGATCGTCAGCACCGTCGTCACCGCCGAGACGATCATCGTGGTGCGCACCACCCGCCCGATCGCGGCGCTGCCGAACATCTCGACATAATTGCCGAAGCCGAAGGTCGGCTCGGTGAATGAGAGCGCCAGCACCTGAAGGATGGGGACCACGTAGAGACAGATCGTCAATAGCGCGGCCGGCACCGTCAGGCCGAAGGCCCAACGCTGGAAAGACGACATGGCGGCTATCCGGCCACCGGCCTGGAAGCCGGTGGCCGTCCCTGATCAGCGAGAGATGAAATCGAGGAACTTGTTCTGCAGCGCGGCTTCGTTGTCGGCGTAATACGCGGCCGAGATCTTCAAGCCTGTCTTGGCGTTCTCCGGCGCCAGCGAATAGACCGCCTTGTCGTCCTCGGTCATGAGAGCGAGCGCCTTGGGATTGGACGGGCCGTTCCCCATGATGCGCAGCAGGGTGATCTGGCCTTCCGGCTCCATCGACGAGTTGATGAAGTCGAACACCTTCTTGCCGGCGGGGTTGCCCTTCGGCACGGACCATGCGCTGGCAAACATCAGATTGTTGTTCCAGGTCCAGGTGAACTGGGGGTTCTCCTTGCGCAGCAGGTTGGCGCGGGTGTGCCAGATGTTGCCCATCACCACCTCGCCGTCGCGGAAGAGCTGCTGGCTCTGCGCACCCGACTCCCAGAAGATCAGGTTCGGCAGAAGCGGCTCCAGCTTCTTGAAGGCGCGGTCGACGTCGAGCGGGTAGATATCCTCGGCCTTGACGCCGTCGGCGAGCAGCACCGCCTCGAGCTGACCCTGGATCCATTTGCACATCGTGCGCTTGCCTGGGAATTTCTCGAGATCGAAGAAGTCGGCCCAACTGGCTGGCGCGGTCGAGAGCTTCTTGGAATCGTAGGCGAGCACGTTGGAATAGGTGTAGTTGCAGATGCCGAATTCGGCGGCGAGGCCGTCGCCGACCAGGCTCTTGTCGACGATCGAGTAGTCGATCGGTTCGACATAGCCACCCTTGCCGAGCACGAGCGCGTCGGTCATGCCGCCGTCGGTGGCGTCCCAGGTCACATTCTTGGAATCGACCATTGCGCGGATCGCGCCCGTCTCCGGGCCGGCGCCGTCGATCACGACTGGTA
>NZ_RZRY01001217.1:0-1140 GCF_003998035.1 Mesorhizobium sp. M2A.F.Ca.ET.039.01.1.1
GTCGGGACGGACATAGGCGCTGTCCGCCGTTTCCTTCCAGATGCGGAAGGCATTCGAGACAAGAAGATTGAGCTTGTTGTCGGGCTCGTCGTCGTTGTCGGGATTGACCAGCCGCAGATCGATCGCGGCATGGCGGCCGTCGGTGATGACCGAGAGAAGAATATCGTCGCCGGGCTCCGGCGGCCGGTCGCGCATCTCGATCGCCTTGATGCGCTCGGCGAGCACCAGCTGGTAGCGCTTGAAGGCCGGCGTGGGCTTGGCCGTCAGGATCTGGCGGCGGCCGGTCGAGATCGCGGGCACCTTGACATGGTCACGCAGGTCCTGCGGCATCACGACATCGGCAAAGGAGCGGAACATTGCGATCAGCTCGGGGACGTTGACGAAGCTGGCGAAGCGCGTGACCGGCTTGTACTTGCCGGAGGGCTGAAGCTCGAGTTCGGTGGTCACGTCGCCGAAGGTCGAGGCCCAGGCGTCGAACTCGTGCAGGCCGCGCTCGGCGAGCGCGCCATGGCCGAGATAGCGCTGCACGGAAAACATCTCGCCAAGCGTGTTGGTAATCGGCGTGCCCGAAGCGAGCACCAGCGCCCTTCCCGGATTCTTGGTCTCGAGAAGCCGGCATTTCACGTAGAGATCCCAGGCGCGCTGCGAGCCGTTGGGATCGACACCCTTGAGCGTCGACATGTTTGTGGCGAAGGACAATTTCCGGAATTCCTGCGCCTCGTCGACGACGATCTGGTCGATGCCGATCTCGGAAATGGTGAGAAGATCATCCTTGCGTGTGGCAAGACCTTCGAGCCGCTCCTTCAGGCCCTCCTTCAAGCGTTCCAGCCGCTTGCGCGAGACGCGGTCGTCGCTCTCGACCTTGGTGAGCAGGCTCTCGTAGAGCTCAAGCTCGTCCTGGATCATCTGCTGCTCGAAGGCGGACGGGATGCCGATGAAGCGGAATGCCGAATGCGTGATGATGATCGCATCCCAGTTGGCGGTCGCGGCGCGGGAGAGGAAGCGGTGCCGCTTGGCCAAGGAAAAATTCGTCTCGTCGGCAACGAGGATGCGGGCATTGGGATAGAGCGCGAGGAATTCTCTCGCGGCCTGCGCCAGGCAGTGGCCGGGAACGACCAGCATGGCCTTGGCGATCAGCCC
>NZ_RZRY01001218.1:0-1139 GCF_003998035.1 Mesorhizobium sp. M2A.F.Ca.ET.039.01.1.1
CCCACGCTTGGCGAGCCGAAGGGCCAGCGCTTAGAGCAGGCCGAGTTCGGCGAGTTCGAGCCTCAGCTTCCGCGGCATCTCGGCGAGTGCCGCCATGCCCTTGCCGAGATCGGCCGGCGCATTGGCGGGCTTGAGGTAACGCCAGCCCTGGAAGGCGCGCCGCGGCTGCCAGTCGGTGCGCACGACCTCGGGATCGAGCACCAGGTGACAGCGGCCGATACCTTCAGCGTCGGTGAAGGGCCTGATCTCGGTGATCAGCTGCCGGCATTGCACGCTGCCCTTGATCACCCAATAGAGCGAGCCGCCGTCCGTGATCTCGCTGCCGCGCGTCGGCACCATGCGGGTGGTGTGCCAGTGCTCGACCGGCTCGCCGGCGCGCCGCCGCTCGTCGAGGCGGAAGGCGATCCACTCTTCGAGATCCTCGACGCTGTCGCAGCCGACGCACAGTTTTAGGAGATTGAGTGACATGCCCCAAGATTTAGCCGCGAGGGTTGACGCGTCAACGCCTTGAGCGACTTCTCCACAGGGCCAGCCTGGAGTGTCCGTAAGACTTCAGCACTCCACCACGTTCACCGCCAGACCGCCGAGGCTGGTTTCCTTGTACTTCTCGTTCATGTCGAGGCCGGTCTGGCGCATGGTCTCGATCGCGGCGTCGAGCGGCACGAAATGCGTGCCGTCGCCCTTGATGGCCAAGGAAGCGGCCGTCACGGCCTTTACCGCGCCAAGGGCATTGCGCTCGATGCAGGGCACCTGCACCAGGCCGCCGACAGGATCGCAGGTCATGCCGAGATGATGCTCGAGCGCAATCTCGGCGGCGTTCTCCACCTGCTCTGGCGTGCCACCCATCACGGCGCACAGGCCGGCGGCGGCCATGGCCGAGGCGGAGCCCACCTCGCCCTGGCAACCGACTTCGGCGCCCGAGATCGACGCGTTGGACTTGATGATGCCGCCGACGGCCGCGGCCGTCAGCAGGAAATCGCGGATGCTCGGCTGATCGGCTTCGGGATGGAAATGCAGCCAATAGCGCAGCACCGCCGGCAGCGTGCCGGCCGCGCCATTGGTCGGCGCCGTCACCACCCGCCCGCCGGCGGCGTTCTCCTCATTGACCGCCATGGCGTAGATGGACAGCCAGTCATTGG
>NZ_RZRY01001219.1:0-1138 GCF_003998035.1 Mesorhizobium sp. M2A.F.Ca.ET.039.01.1.1
TGCATGTACTCGTAGGCCTGCACCATGGTGAACAGCATGCCGAGGCCGACGGTCAGCACAAGGCCGTTGACCAGGCCCTTGCGGTCGCCATGCAGCAGCGCGTGGTGCGCCCAGGTCACCGTCGTGCCCGACAGGAGCAGGATGATGGTGTTGTAAAGCGGCAGGTGGAAGGGGTCGAGGACTTCCATGCCCTTCGGCGGCCAAACGCCGCCGGTGAAGGCGGTGCGGGCATACTGGTTTGCCTCGCCGGGAAAGAGACTGGCGTCGAAGAAGGCCCAGAACCAGGCGACGAAGAACATCACCTCGGAAGCGATGAACATGATCATGCCGTAGCGCAGATGCAGCGACACGACGCGCGTGTGGTAGCCTTCATGCGCTTCCTTGATGGTGTCCGACCACCAGGCGAACATCGTGTAGAGCACGATGATCATGCCGATGAAGAACAGCCACGGATTGGCGATGTTGTGACCGAAGACCGGGAAGTTGCCGCCCTTCAGATACTGCATCAGGCAGACGCCGCCGATGGCGGTGACCAGCGCGCCGACCGAACCCAGGAAGGGCCAGGGGCTCGGGTTGACGAGATGGTAGTCGTGGTGTGGTTTTGCGTGCGCGTCTGCCATATCAACCCCCGAGGCTTGCTTCGGAATCTGGAATTTTGTTGCTGCTGCCAGCGGCCGGCGCCGACGAAGCGACCGGCTGTTTCTTTTCGACCGGGAACATCGTGTAGGACAGGGTAATGGTCTTCAAGTCCTTGAGTTCCGGCACGTTGACGATGTCTGGATCGACATAGAACACGACCGGCATGTCCAGCGTCTCGCCGGGCTTCAGCGTCGTGTCGGTGAAGCAGAAGCACTCCACCTTGTTGAAGTAGGCGCCGGCCATTTCCGGCTGCACGTTGAACGAGGCGCGGCCGGTGATGGGGCGGTCGAACTTGTTGGTGGCGCTGTAATGCGCCTGCGTCGTCTCGCCGATCTTGATCGTTACCGAACGGGCGACGGGCTCGAACTGCCACGGAATGCCGTTGGTGTTGGCGTCGAAGCGGATGGTGATGTCGCGGTCGAGCACGCGGCCGGCATATTGCTTCTCGGCGCGTTGCGTGGTGCCGCCATAGCCCGTGACCTGGCAGAACATCTTGTAG
>NZ_RZRY01000121.1:0-12395 GCF_003998035.1 Mesorhizobium sp. M2A.F.Ca.ET.039.01.1.1
GCATGGCGACGATCGCGCTACTCTCGCTGCTCGTCATCCTTATCCGCGAATTCCTGGCCATTGCTCGCCTTGCCGAAGTCGAGAAGATGCAGAAGCGGGCCCTGGATGCCGTGGCGCGCGACGATCCCAAGGCCGCGCGCGCCCTCGTTGATGAGCTCTCGGCCTTCGTCGCCGCAAAACCCGAGACCGCCGCCGGACGCCGTTCGCTCGCCGAGTTGCGCGGCGAGATCATCGACGGCGCCAATCTGGTGCGGCTTGCCGAGACCGAGATCCTGTCGCCGCTCGATGCCCGCGCCAAGATCATGATCCTTGAGGCCGCCAAGCGCGTCTCCCTGATCACGGCGGTCAGCCCCCGCGCGCTGGTCGACATCGCCTATGTCGTGTTCGAGGCGGGCCGCCTGATCCGGCGCCTTTCCGAACTCTATGGCGGGCGCCCGGGCACGCTCGGCTTCTTCCGGCTGGCGCGTGGCGTGCTCGCGCATCTGGCGGTGACCGGCTCGATCGCAGTGGGCGACAGTTTCGTGCAGCAGATCGTCGGCCATGGGCTTGCCGCAAAACTCTCTGCGAAGCTCGGCGAAGGGGTCGTCAACGGAATGATGACGGCGCGCATCGGCATCGCGGCGATGGAAACCGCCCGCCCCTTGCCGTTCATTGCCGTGAAGCGCCCGGGCCTTGGCGATTTCCTCTCGGCGCTGACCTCGTTCGCGGCCAAAAAAGACGGTCAGGCGGAGTAACAGGGTAAACGCGAAAGCCACCTCCAGTGACGAAGCATTAACCAATCTTCGCCATGGTCGATCAGGTCCCAAGAATAGACTCTGTCGTGCCGGGTGTCGTCCATGAGAAGCGTAATCCTGTCCTGCGTGCTGCCTGCGACCGTTGCTATTGCCGCGCCGCTCGGATTGGTCGAAAAAGCCTTTGGCGCCGAGCCGGACAAGCAGTTCTTCCGGTCCGTCGAGGGCCGATGGGTAGGCCCTGGCGAGATCATCGCCGGCAAGTACAAGGGCACCAAATTCACCTGCGATTTCAACGGCTCGACGCCTGACGGCAAGGTCGGTATGACGTTGGACGGCAACTGCCGGGTCGGCGTCTTCACGCAGAAGATGTCCGCGACCGTCGAGCGCAAGGGTCGCGACGGCTACCGGGGCGCCTTCATGGGCGGCTCGACCGGCAACGGCATGGATATTGTCGGCGGCAACGTCGTCGACGCCCAGAAGGTCGTCTTCACCATCAACCGCAACCAGTTGAACGGCGTCATGCAGGCCCGCGTGCCCGACGACAATTCGATGACCGTGACGGTGGCTGTGCGTGTCGACAAACAGCTGGTGCCTGTGATCGGCATGAGCCTGAAGCGGGTCGACTCGGTCGAAGTCGGCGCCATCGCCAAGAACTGACCCGACGCGCCGACCTCCGCAAAAAGGCGGCGGCCGCTTGGCCACCGCTTTCGTGTTCATCGATAGCTGAGATCAACCCTTGATGGTGGCCGTCAGCTCGTCATAGGCCTTGCAGGCTTCGTCAAGCGTCGTCGCGCCCTGATACTTGGCGGTCACAGCCTGCACCTTGGCGGTCAGATCGGCCGCCTTGCTCGGATCCTTGGTGATGGCTTCCTGGAGGGCGGCAGCCATGTCCTGCGCCTTCTTGGCGGCTATTTCCTGCGTGCATTCCGGCCCCTTGGAGCAAGCCGATGCAGCCAACGCCGCAACACCTACGGCGACGAGCAAAAACTTTTTCATGTCAATCATCTCCTCAAAAAAGGCAGCCGCCCATCGCGACTGCCTCCGATGGCCGAAGCCGAACGTGCCATAACCGCTGATTGTGGCGGCGCGCAACAACCGGGCTGCGTAAACTTGTGTAACCACGATGCAATATCGCGGCGTTCCAGATTCAGGCCGCCCAATGCATGTAAAACAACAAGCTGAGGCGTGTCGCATCAGGCCGTTCAGCGCGACGCGCTTCAGAGCAGTTCCAAGAAAGTGTGAAGCGTTTAGGTTCGGCGACTTCGCCGTAACCTTCCGTCCCGAATTGCGTAAAAACAAAGAGATAGAGCGTCTCGCCGTTTCCCTGAAACGGTGAGACGCTCTGGGTCACTGGAACAAGTTCACCTGCGAGGCTGCAGCAGCGCCAGCACCACCGTTGCGACGGCAAGAATGGCGGTAAGGGTCAACGGCCCCGTTGCGCCATAGGTGTCCACGACATAGCCGCCGACAACCGCGCCGGTGGTGATGGCCACCTGGAAAGAGGCGACCATCAGGCTGCCCGCTGCTTCCAGCGCATCGGGTGCCGCACGCGACAGATTGGTTGGCAGCACCACCGGCCCCATGCCGAAGGCCAGGCCCCAAAGCGTGACAAACCCAAAGGCAGCGCCGATGTGCACGCCCCAAAGCACCAATGCCAGCGCCGCGAATGCCATCAACGCTGCAGTGACCACGAGAGCCACGTGGATGTTGGCGTCGGCCATGCGGCCGCCGGCAACATTGCCAATCACGGCTGCGATGCCAAATCCAAGCAGGGCCAGGGCAATTGGCCCGGTTGCAAGCAGGGTCACGTGTTCGAGGAAGGGGCGCACATAGACAGAGCGGCGAAATGTCCGGTCATCAGCAAAAGAATGGCAAGCATGCCGAGTTGAACGCCACGCCGCCGTGTCAGCCGAAATACATCCGCGAGACTATTGCTGGCGGTTGCAGGCAGGGTCGGCAGGCTGAGCAACTGCGCCAGCATGGCCAACACGGCCAGCCCCGCCGCCATGGCCGTGGCGCTGCGCCATCCCAACCAGTCGCTGATCAGCGCGCCCATCGACGGTGCGGCAATGGTGGCAAGCGAGACGCCGAGGGTGACGATGGCCATGCCACGCCCCGTCGCATTGGCGCCAACCAACCTCGCCACGACGGCAACCGAAAGTGCCCAGAAAGCGCTGAGAGCGATACCCAACCCGGCGCGGCCTAACAACAACAGCCAGAAATTAGGCGCCAAGGCCGCAAGAAGGTTGGAGGCGACCGCCAGGGCCATGAGGCCGACCAGCACGGTCTTGCGGTTCAATCTGCCGATGAGAACATTGCTTAACATGGCCGTCACGGCGCCGACGGAAGCGGTGGCGGTGACGACCTGTCCGGCCGTTCCCTCGCTGATGCCGAGATCGCGTGCCATCGGCGTCAACAGACCTGCGGGCAGGAATTCGGCTGACACCAGCGCAAAGCTGGTGGCCGCCAATGAAAGGACCGCAAACCAGGTGCCTGCGCTCCATGCGGCTGGCGCATCCTCATCAAGGCCAATCGCGGTGTCTTCAAGCTGTAATGTTGTGTCAGTCACGGAAGGAGTCTCCAAAGTTTGGAGATCTTAGATAGGCTAGTCCGCCCGGATTATATGTATCTTAAAATCCGAAGTTCATGTCCATTCGTCCGGAAATTGTGCGGCGCACAACGCCCGGCGAGACATTGGTGATGCGCTTGAACGCGCGCGCGAAGGATGCCTCGGAATCATAGCCCAGACGGGTAGCGACTTCGGCAACCGACATGCCGTTTTGCCCCAGCAACTCGCGGGCAAGCTGCATGCGCAGACGAGCGAGATAGCGTGCAGCGCCCTCGCCCAAGACAGCGCTGAAGCGCTCGGCAAAAATCGAGCGCGATTGGCCGGCCAGGGCGGCTAGGCTTTCCAGCGTCCAGTTATGGCCGGGATCTCGGTGCATGGCTGCGAGAGCGCGGCCGATATGGGGGTCGCGGATGGCGGCGAGCCAGCCGGTGGTCGAGGCTCCGGTGCAATTGACCCAGCAGCGGATGAGCCGGGCCGTCAGCAAATCCGCCATCCGCGACAGGATGGTGGCGCTGCCCATCTGCGGTTGCGCGGCCTCGGCCGTCATAGCCGCCAGCAAAGGACGCATGACCGGGTCATTTCCGGCCACGTCGCAGCCTTTGATGACAGGCGGCATCAACGTGATCAACGGGTTGAGCGCGCAGGAACCCAGTGCCATCGAGCCGCAGAAAAGGGTGCTTGTCGCGCCCGTTCCCTGCCTGACCACTTCGCAGACATTGCCGCCCAACTTGGTCACCTGGCACCCCTCGAGCGAGTCGCCGACGACGTCCGGCGCACTGGCCAGCCGATGAGCGATGCCTTGCGGCAGCAGCACCAGATCGCCATTGCGCAACTCCTGCCAGCCTTCCTCTTCGGTATGGATCCAGCATGGGCCCTGGCCGACAAAGTGAAAGCGAAGGAGCCTCTGTTGCGGAAAGGCGATGCTCCATGGATGTCGCAGCTCGCAGCGGCCATAGTTCACGCCACTCAAGCGAAAGTCCTGCAGGACTTCGCTGAGCGCATCCATCGGGATATCCGGAAGCGGGCGGGACGAATAGTCAGACATTTCGCCATTATAGATGCCGAACGTCCGACAGGCAAGCGAAGGTCCCTCCGACGGCGCCTACCCTTCCTGGCAGGCCTCCCGCCCTTGCCTCTCCCTCCCGGTGCATGCAAGGAGTGCTTCTAATGCATGTCGCCCAGAAGTGCGCAGCGGTTCTGGAATAACGACATGCATCAAGCAAAGACCTGAAGCGCGTCCACCTGAATGTTTTCCAGGCGAACGCGCTTTTCAGCAACAGGATGACAGCCATGGCAGCTGAAGCGTCGAGCAGCGATCTGGTGCAGGTGGTGGCGTTGCTCGCGGCCGGCGTCATCGCCGTGCCGATCTTCAAGCGCATGGGGCTGGGCTCGATCCTCGGCTACCTTGCCGCGGGCGTGGTCATCGGCCCGTTCGGCCTGCGCGTCTTTTCCGAATCGGGATCGATCCTCCACGTCGCCGAGCTCGGCGTCGTCATGTTCCTGTTCATCATCGGGCTGGAAATGCAGCCGTCGCGGCTCTGGGGCCTGCGTCGCGAGATCTTTGGATTGGGCGCCCTCCAGGTCGGCGTCTGCGCGGTCCTGCTCACCCTCGTCGGACTGGCCGGAGGCTTTCCGATCGCGCAGTCCTTCGTTGCCGGCGCCGGCTTCGTGCTGACCTCGACGGCGATCGTCATGCAGCTGCTGGAAGAGCGCGGCGAGATCGCCACGCCGAAAGGCCAGCGCATCGTCTCCATCCTCTTGCTTGAAGACCTGATGATCGTGCCGCTGCTGGCGCTGGTGGCCTTCCTCGCGCCCGGCGGCGCCGAAACCAGTATTTCGGAGCGGCTGACCGAAGTCGGCATGGGCATCGCCGCGATCGTCGGGCTGGTCGTGGCCGGCCGTTATCTGCTTAATCCGCTCTTTCGAATCCTGGCCGACGCGCGTGCCCGCGAGGTCATGACCGCCGCGGCCCTCCTGGTGGTGCTGGGATCGGCTCTCGCCATGCAGCTCTCCGGCCTTTCGATGGCGATGGGCGCCTTCCTCGCCGGCGTGCTCCTGTCGGAATCGACTTTCCGACACCAGCTCGAAGCCGATATCGAGCCGTTCCGCGGGATCCTGCTCGGCCTGTTCTTCCTCGCCGTCGGCATGTCGCTCGACCTTGGCGTCGTCGCCCATAACTGGCGGCTCGTCGCGATCTATGTCGTCGCCTACATGGTCATGAAGGCGCTCGGCATCTACATCGTCGCGCGCATCCTGAAGAGCGGCCATCGCGAGGCGCTCGAACGCGCCGTCTTCATGGCGCAGGGCGGCGAATTCGCCTTCGTGCTTTATTCGTCCGCGGCCGCGGTCGGCATCATCGACGGCCAGGCCAACGCAACGCTCACCGCCATCGTCATCATCTCGATGGTGCTGACGCCGCTCGCGATCCTGGCGCTGCGCTACCTCACCCCGCGCGACGAGCAGTCGCTCGACGGCGTCGACATCGCCGAGGGCCTCACCGGCAGCGTGCTGATCATCGGTTTCGGCCGCTTCGGCCAGATCGCAAGCCAGCCGCTGCTATTGCGGGGGCTGGACGTCTCGATCATCGACAACGAGGTGGAGATGATCCAGGCGGCGGCCAATTTCGGCTTCAAGGTCTATTATGGCGACGGCACGAGGCTCGATATCCTGCATGCGGCCGGCGCCGGGCGGGCCCACGCGGTGCTGATCTGCGTCGACAAGCCGGACGCCGCCGTGCGCATCGCGCAGCTGATCAAGGCCGAATTCCCGCTGGTCACCATCCTGGCGCGCGCCTACGACCGCGGCACGGCGCTGCAGCTCATTCGAGCCGGCGTCGACTACCAATTGCGCGAAACCTTCGAATCGGCACTCGTCTTCGGCGGCTCGGCGCTGGAGGCATTGGGCGTCGATCCGGAGGAGGTTGCCGAGGTCATCGAGGACGTGCGCCGTCGCGATACCGCTCGCTTCGAAACGCAGCTTGCCGAGGGCATCCGCGCCGGCCAGCGTTTCCTCAAGGGCAACATCGGCACGCCGATCCCGACGCCGCTCACGCAACCGCGCCGGGCCGGCCGCGCGCTGAACCAAGAAACAGCCGTTGTGCTGAACGAGGCAGAGACCAACAACTGAGGGGCAAGGCATGGCAGAGCTCGACGCGCGGGCGCTTTCAGTCACCAAATTCTGGCGTGACGCCGGCGAGGACGCCTGGTTCGAGAAGAACGACGCCTTCGACACCGATTTCCGCAGCCGCTTCCTTGAGTTGCATTACGCAGCCGCGCGGCGCGAATGCGACGACTGGAACGCCCATGCTGAAGGATCGCTGGCGCTGATGATCCTGCTCGATCAGTTCCCGCGCAACTGCTTCCGCGGCACCGGCCACATGTACGTGACCGACCCGCTGGCAAGGCATTTTGCCGACCGGGCGATCGCCGCCGGACAGGATCTGGAACTCGACGAGGCTCTGCGCGTCTTCCTCTACCTTCCATTCGAGCATTCGGAATCGCTTGGCGATCAGAAGCGTTCAGTGGAACTCACCGCCGTGCGAGCCGCGAACGATCTTAAATATGCCGAGGAGCATCTGGAAATCATCGAGCGCTTCGGTCGCTTTCCGCATCGAAACAGGTTGCTCGGTCGAGAGACGACGCCCGAGGAACAGACATTTCTCGACGGCGGCGGTTTTTCCGGTTGATGCCGGTTAACCACAGATTGGGAATCGTATTGTGAGAAGCTTCGAAGCGCGAATGATTGGCAAGTCAATCCGCTCTGTCGAAAAGAACGAACCGGGGTTTGGGATCAGCGTTCTTTTCACCGACGGCACTGGGCTCGCTATCCATACGGAGGTGTCTCTGCGCATGAGCGATACAGCGGCAAGAATCGAGCGCGTTACATCGACCAAACAAGAGGTCATCTTGCATTTGGGCGAGTATGATTTCCTGGCGATATCGACTGACCGCCAAAAGTACGACGCTGTCGAATTGTTCGTCTACCAAGACGCCGGCGGCACTTTCGTTGTCGAGAACTAGGCGACGTTAAGCCAACCACCACTCCCGGCCGGACGGAAGCCGCTCGATCCCTGATGTGTCGACGGCGCCGAGCCGTTCCGAGACGCTCCTGCCGCCGATCGAAAGCCCCGGCGCGATCTCGGCCAGCGGCGCCAGCACGAAGGCGCGCTCCAGCATGCGCGGATGCGGCACTTCGAGCCCGGTCTCGTGAATAACCCGGTCGCCGAACACTAGGATGTCGATGTCGATCAGGCGCGGCCCCCAGCGCTCCTCGCGCACGCGCTTCAATCGCCTCTCGACGTCGAGGCAAAGGTCGAGCAGCGCGCGCGGCGAGAGCGCCGTCTCGATCGCCGCGGCGGCGTTGAGGAAATCGGGTTGGTCGAGCTTGCCCCAGGGCGGCGTGCGGTAGAGCGACGAGACCGCGGTGACGCGCGTCGCGTCGTCGCCATCCAGTATGCGCAATGCCGCGCCCATGGACCTCGCCGGATCGCCGAGATTGCCGCCGAGGCTGAGATAGACGACGCTATTCTGGCCAGACAACGGTCACCTCCACATAATCGAGCACGCCGGGCACCGGGGCGTTCGGCTTGCGCACGGTGATCGCGGCCTTCCTGATCTGCGAGAAGCGCGCTGTCAGCGCCTTTGCGACCTCCAGCGCCAGCGCCTCGATCAGGAAGCGGCGATGTCCGGTCACGATCTTCTCGATGACCGCGAAGGCGACGCCGTAATTGACGGTATCCTCGATGGAATCCTCCGTCAGCGGACGGCTGGGTTCGACGGTCAGCTCGGCATCGACATAGAAACGTTGGCCAAGCGTCTCCTCCTCGTCAAGCACGCCGTGGCGGGCGAAGAAGGCGCAATTCTTCATACGGATGACGTACATGATCAGGGTCCGGGGGGAGGCTCGGTTTCGCGGGCAAGCATAGCATCGGTCAGCGCCAGCGCGTCCACGTTGATTGCGACATCGTGGACGCGAAACAGGTCGGCCCCCTTCAAGCGCAGGATGACGCTCGTCGCCGCCGTGCCGGCGGCCCGATCGCCAGGCTCGCGCCCGGTCGCGGTGCCGATGAAGCGCTTGCGCGAGGTTCCCGCCATCAGCGGGTAGCCGAGCGCCTGAAGCTCCGAAAACCGCGCCATCAGGTCGAGGTTCTCCGCCGCCGTTTCCTTGGCGAAGCCGAAGCCTGCATCGAGCACGATCTGACTGTCGGCGACGTTGGCCGCACGCGCGATCTCGAGCGATTTGCGCAGGAACAGGAACTGGTCGTCGATCACATCAGGCAGTTTCTGCCGCTCGCGGCCGGTGTGCATGATGATGAGCCCGGCGCCGGTTTCGGCGGCGACGCGCGCGATGCCGGGCTCCCGCTGCAGCCCCCAGACATCGTTGACGATATGGGCGCCGGCGGCGACTGCGCGCCGCGCGGTGTCCTCGCGATAGGTGTCGACCGAGATCAGCGCCTCGCCGGAAGCGGCGAGCGCCGCGATGACCGGCAGCACGCGACCCTGCTCTTCTTCAGCCGTGATCGGAGCGAAACCCGGCCGCGTCGATTCCCCGCCGACATCGATCACGGCGGCGCCCTCTTTCACCATCCGGCGCGCCTGCTCCAGCGCCTTTCCCGGCGCGATGAACAAACTGCCGTCCGAAAAACTGTCAGGCGTCACGTTGAGGATGCCGACGACGACCGCCTTCGGACCGAGGTCGAGATAGCGCCCATGCGCCAACTGCCATCGCCTTGTCGTCATTGTCCATCAACCATGCGTGATCCGCTGGAAATCAATTCCGTTGCGCTGGCGACGGCCCTAAAGCAAGGTGCGTGAAGAGGCAATATGATGAAGCGTCCCCTGCTCTGCGCCCTGATGCTCGCGCTCGCCGCCACGCCGGCGGTCCCCGCGAATCTGGTGAAGACCTACAGCTATTTCAGCGTCGGCGGCCGCACGCTCGACGATATCCAGAACCAGCTGTCGAGAAACGGCCCCGAAGTGAAGAGCACCGGATCGCGACATCCAGGCGCCACGCAGATGGCCTTTACGACCCGTATCAGCTACGCCCAGAGCGCGCAGTCCTGCCGCATCGCCGATGCGGCCGTCACCGTGAAGGTCAAGGTGATCCTCCCCGAGTGGCGGCGCCCGCGCAAATCCGATCCCGACGTTAGGCTGTTCTGGGACACGCTCTCGGCCGACATCAAACGGCATGAGGAACGCCATGTCGAGATCGCCAAGAACCATGCGCGCTCGCTCGAGGACGCGCTGAAGGCCAGCCCCACGCAAAAGACGTGCGAACAGGCAAAAGCGGAGGCCGCGTCGATCCAGGCAGCCGAGCTCGCCAGGCACGATCAGGACCAGGTGCGCTTCGACCGGGTCGAGGGCGCCAATTTCGAAAGCCGCATCCTTCGGCTGATGCGCTATCGGATGCAGCGCATTGAAGCCGGCCAGCTGCCGCCGCCTTGACCCGAAGCAAGCCGCATCCGAGGCCAATTTCGCCCAAGCATGGTGCCCGACGGGGAAAACTTTCGAAGGACGGTCGAAAACGGCCTATATCGAACGACATATAGCGGGTTCGAAACACCCCCTATCCACGATGGGAAATGACAGGCGCGACCAGCCAAAGCCACCTTGGCGCGCCAAGCACCTGCCTTTGAAAGAAATGATGCATGGACCAGACCGTCGAGACGATGGCGCAGAAAGCCGCGCCGATGAGCGAGAGCGAGAAGAACGCCATCATCGGTGGCGTGCTGTTGTCGATGCTGCTGGCAGCCCTTGACCAGACAATCGTCGCCCCCGCGCTGCCGACGATCGCGCTCGCGCTTGGCCATGCCGAGTATCTGCCGTGGATTGTCACCGGTTATCTTTTGACCGCGACCGCGATGGCGCCGCTCTACGGCAGGATCTCGGATGTCTATGGTCGCCGTTCCGTCATCTACGCCGCCATCATGATCTTTCTGCTCGGGTCGCTGGTCAGCGCGCTCGCGCCCAACATGCTGGTGCTGGTCATCGGCCGGGCGATCCAGGGCGCCGGCGGCGGCGGTCTCTTCGCGCTGGCCCAGACGGTCATAGGCGATCTCGTGCCGCCGCGCGAGCGGGCCCGCTACTCGGCCTGGATCTCCGGCACATGGGCGGTCGCCAGCGTCGCCGGCCCGCTGCTCGGCGGCGTCTTTGCCGAGCATTTGCACTGGTCGCTGATCTTCTGGATCAACCTGCCGATCGGCTTCCTTGCCATGGCCCTCATCAACAACCCGCTGAAGAAGCTGCCGATCGCGGCCAAGAACCATCGCATCGACGGGCTGGGCGCCGCGCTGCTGGTCATCGCTACGTCGCTGCTGCTCCTGGCGCTGAACTGGGGCGGCAGCGCCTATCCCTGGTTATCAGGCGAAATCCTGGGGCTGGTGGCCTGCTCGGCCGTGTTCTGGGCTTTCTTCGCGCTGAGGCTGCTCAAGACGGCCGAGCCCTTGATCTCCCTCGACGTGCTGGGCAACCCGATCGTGCTCGCCGGCACGCTGTCGATGTTCCTGTTGCAGGCCGCGAACATCGGCGCTTCGGTTTACCTGCCGGTCTACCTGCAGTCGATCGTCGGGCTTTCGGTCAGCGAATCCGGCATGGCCATGCTGGGCCTGCTGCTCGGCACGGTCGCCGGCGCCACCCTCAGCGGCCGTTTGATCCCGCGTTTCGTCCATTACAAGCGCATCGCCATAATCGGCGTCAGCCTTGCCATCGTCTGCGTTGGCGTGCTCAGTGCCATTGCGGGACGCGCCTCGCTGCCCGAAGTCCTGATCCTGACCACGCTCACCGGCCTGGGCAGCGGAACGACCTTCCCGGTCGCCACCGTCTCGGTCCAGAACGCCGTCGACCGCGCTCACCTGGGCGTGGCGACCGGCGTGCTGACCTTCCTGCGCACGCTGGGCGGCGCGCTCGGCGTGGCGATCCTTGGCGCGGTGGCGCTGGGCTATGGCTTGCCGCTGTCGTCCGAAGGCGCCGCGACGCGTATCGAATTGTCATCGGCGCTGCCGTTCGTGATGATTTTCCTCACCACCGGGATCACGCTTGTCCTTGCGCTGATCGTGCTGGCGCTCATGCCGGAAAAGGAACTGCGCGGCCGCGACGAGCACGCCGCGCCGGTGCTTGCGGAGTAATCTCTCCGAGGTGTGTTGAGATTCAGGTCAGGCCGGCATCACCTGAATTCAACATACTCAGTCGTGGACGCCGAGCTTCTTCTGCAAGCTGGTCGATGAGGTCGTATATTGGAAGACGATGCGCTCGCCCGGGCTGACGATGCGCTTGGCGGCCTGTGCCATCAGCGCCACCTCGTGGAAGCCTGACAGGATCAGCTTGAGCTTGCCGGGATACCAGTTGATGTCGCCCACGGCAAAGATGCCCGGGATCGAGGTCTGGAACTTCTCGGTGTCCACCGGGATCAGGTTCTCGTTGAGGTTGAGGCCCCATTCGGCGATCGGTCCGAGCTTCATGGTGAGGCCGAAGAAGGGCAGCATGCGGGTGCATGGCACCTCAACGTCGCCGTCCGGACCGCCCTTGATGGTCGCCGATGACAACTGGCCGTCGGCCCCGGCCAGCCCGCTGACCTGACCGACCAGGAACTTGAGCTGCTTCATCTCCTGCAAGGCATACATCTTGTTGACGCTGTCGGGTGCCGCCCGGAATTCCGGGCGGCGATGCACCAGCGTCACGCTCTTGGCGATCGGTTGCAGGTTGAGCGTCCAGTCGAGCGCCGAATCGCCGCCGCCGACGATGACGAGATCGTGGCCGCGGAATTCCTCCATGCGCCGGACCGAATAAAAGACGCTCTTGCCTTCATAGGCCTCGATGCCCGGAATGGGCGGGCGCTTGGGCTGGAACGAGCCACCGCCGGCGGCGATCACCACCACCTTGGCCTCGAACAGCTCGCCCTCGTCGGTGGCGACGCGGAAGCTGCCGTCGTCGAGCTTTTCCAGGCTCGAGACCATGCGGTTGAAAGTGAACTCCGGCTTGAACGGATGGATCTGCTCCATCAGCTTGTCGACCAGGCCCTGGGCGGTGATCAACGGCCAGCCGGGAATGTCGTAGATCGGCTTTTCCGGATAGAGTTCGGCGCACTGGCCGCCGGGC
>NZ_RZRY01001220.1:0-1137 GCF_003998035.1 Mesorhizobium sp. M2A.F.Ca.ET.039.01.1.1
ATCGCCAACTGTCTGGCCGTGGGCAAGACGGTCCTGTTCGTTGCCGAAAAGACCGCGGCGCTCGATGTCGTCTATCGACGACTGCGCGAGCACGGGCTTGGTAATCACTGCATCGAGTTGCATTCCAACAAGGCCGACCGCAAGCATTTCCTCGCCCAACTGAAAGCCTCATGGGAACAAGGAGGACGAGCAGACGCCTCCCAATGGGTCGCCGTCAACGAGCGGCTTCGCCTTCGCCGCGATGAGCTCAACGCTTATGTCGAAGCACTGCACAAGCGCTACCCAAACGGTTGGACGCCCTACCTGGCCTTGGGCATTGCGCTCAGGTCGCATGATGCTGCCGCACCGGCATTCACCTGGTCGGCGCCTGACGGACACGACGCGCAATCCCTCTTCAAACTGGAGGAGTTGGCGGCGCAGGTCGGCCTGATCTTTACCGCGGTCGAACGCCAGCCGGCGCTGGACCTGGTCGATGTCAAAGAGTGGAGCGGCGACTGGCAAATGAGGCTGCTGGGCGCAGCGACATCGCTTCATTCGGCAATCGGCCAATTGACGGCATCGATACGGGATTATCAGTCCGGTCTCGGCCTCGCGGCCGGCGAACTGCCTCAAGCAGAGTTGCAGTCGCTGACCGAGTTGGCGCAGCTGCTGGCTCAGTCGCGTAACCGCGATGTCTCGATTGCCTACGACCGGGATTTCCCGACCTTCGGCGAAGCGCTCGCCAGGCTGGAGCGCTCGATCGGGGACTATCGCGAGGCAGAGCGTGGCCTTTCCGCCGCCTATGACGTCGCGGTCGTCCGCGACATCGACATAGACACCCTCGACCGACAATGGCGCGATGCGCAAGCTTCGTTCTGGCCAAAGTCAGTGCTTGGCACGCGCAAGGTCCAGAAGCAGCTCCAGGATCGCGCGCAACGCGGGACCGCGGAACCCGGCAAGCATCTTGACCTGTTGCGCCGGATGAAGGCAGCCCTGTCGGCCATCGACCGAAGCCCCTTGGCGGGCAAGCCATTGCCTGTCGACGGGCTGACAACGGACGTAAAAGACGTTGCCAATATCCTTGATCTCGCTCGCCGCCTTCGCCTGTCACTGCGGATTCCCGGACGAAGCCCGGACGAGTTCCGCACCGTCGTGCGG
>NZ_RZRY01001221.1:0-1132 GCF_003998035.1 Mesorhizobium sp. M2A.F.Ca.ET.039.01.1.1
CGCATGGGCTGCCGGCCGGCTTTGCCCGCCGCATCGCCCGCAACGCGCAGCTGATCATGGCCGAGGAGAGCCATCTCGGCCAAGTCGCCGACCCCGCCAGCGGCTCGGGCGCGGTCGAGGCGCTGACCGACGATCTCTGCACTGCTGCCTGGGAAGAATTCCAGCGCATCGAGGCCGAGGGCGGCGTGCTCGCCAGCCTGCAGCAGGGCTATATCCAGAACCGCGTGCAGACGGCGGCGGCCAAGCGCAACGGCGCCTACCGGGCCGGCGAACGCGGCATTGTAGGCACGACGCTGTACCGCGCCGGCACGGAGCGCCCGGTCGAGACACTGCCGCAGGAGCGGCGCCCGGCGTTGACGGAAGGCGTGGCGACCTGCGAGCCGCTGTTTCCGGTGCGCATCGATCAGTCGATCGGAGCCGGATCATGATCCCGGATTTCAGCAAGATCGGCTGGTCGGCGCCGCGTCGCGCATCGGTCGAGCTCAAGGGCCAGCGGATGACGCCGGAAGGCATCGCCGTAAAACACCTCTACACGCAGGGCGACCTCAAGGGGCTTGCCAATCTCGATACCTATCCGGGCCTGCCGCCCTTCGTGCGCGGCCCCTACCCCACCATGTATGTCCAGCAGCCCTGGACAATCCGGCAATATGCCGGCTTCTCGACGGCCGAGGAATCCAACGCCTTCTACCGGCGAAATCTCGCGGCCGGGCAGAAAGGCCTGTCGGTCGCTTTCGACCTTGCCACGCATCGCGGCTATGACAGCGACCATCCGCGCGTCGCCGGCGATGTCGGCATGGCGGGCGTCGCGATCGATTCCATTCTCGACATGCGGCAACTGTTCGACGGCATTCCGCTCAACGAGATGACCGTGTCGATGACGATGAACGGCGCGGTGCTGCCGATCATGGCTTTGTACATCGTGGCGGCGGAGGAACAGGGCGTCGCGCAGAAGGATCTGGCCGGAACTATTCAGAACGACATCCTGAAGGAGTTCATGGTCCGCAACACTTACATCTATCCGCCGAAACCTTCGATGCGGATCGTGTCGGATATCTTCGCCTACACCTCCAGGCACATGCCGAAGTTCAACTCTATCTCGATCTCCGGCTACCACATGCAGGAAGCCGGCGCG
>NZ_RZRY01001222.1:0-1132 GCF_003998035.1 Mesorhizobium sp. M2A.F.Ca.ET.039.01.1.1
GGATGGCCGGGGATCGAGAAGTTCGCCGAAACATCTGCTCCGGTGGTGACCACGTTCCAGGCCGCACGTCCTTTTGAGATGTAGTCGAGGGAAGCAAACTTGCGGGCGAGAAGGTAGGGATCCTCATAGGTTGTCGAGGCGGTCGCAACGAAGCCGATGTGGCTCGTGGCCTGCGACAGCGCCGCCCACAGTGTTATCGGCTCGAAATGCGCGTGCTGAGCAGTGCGGCGGACCGCTTCCGGATCCTTGGCACGCTCCCACACGGCCGGACTGTCGGCCACGAAAACCAGATCGAATTTGCCGCGTTCGGCGGTCTGGGCAAGCGCCCGGTAATGATCGATGTTCAGACCGGCATCGGCCTCTGCGTCCGGATGGCGCCAAGCCGCGGCATGATGGCCTGTCGCCATGATGAACGCTCCGAGCCGCATTTGTCTCTTCTGCGTGCTCATTGGCTTGCCTCCAAGACCTTCGGAACCTTGCGGCCGGGCACGTCAACTCCCAGCCGGCTGAGCAGCCGGGCTCGATACTGAGCAAAGCGTGCGTCGCCATGATCGCGCTTTGTCGGAAAATCGATCCGGAGATCCTCGATGAAGCGGCCTTCTTCGAGAACCAGGACCCGGTTCGCCAACGAAATTGCTTCGTCGACGTCATGGGTGACGAGCAGCACTGCGGGACGATGCCTTGCGCAGAGTTCTCGCAACAGGTCGTGCATCTTCAGGCGGGTAAGCGCATCGAGCGCCCCGAACGGTTCGTCGGCAAGCAACAAGGCAGGTTCACGTACCAGCGAACGAGCAAGAGCTACTCTTTGCTGTTCTCCGCCCGAAAGCTGGTTCGGCCAAGCATCCTCCCGCCCTTTCAGCCCGACTTCGGCTAGAGCTCTTTTTCCACGGTCCTGAGCGGGCGTGCCCGGCAGGCCCAGCGTGACGTTCTGAATGACGCTTCGCCAAGGCAACAGGCGCGCGTCCTGGAAAACGACTGACAAGTTCTCCGGCACGCCGCGGATACCGGTTCCCTCGACCTCGCGGTCCAGGCCGGCCAGAGCCCTGAGAAAAGTGCTCTTGCCGGAGCCGCTCTTGCCGAGCAGAGCGACGAACTCGCCCTCTGCGATATCAAGCTCCACGCCGTCCAGGAT
>NZ_RZRY01001223.1:0-1131 GCF_003998035.1 Mesorhizobium sp. M2A.F.Ca.ET.039.01.1.1
CGACGCATCTGGCGCAGAACTGGCGGCTGTTCGGCACCGGCACCTACGACCTCCAGAGCAACGTGCTGGTCAAGGACGGGGTCGGTTTCGCCTACAACGATTCCTGCTTCACCTACATCATGACCTATTCGCAGACACGCGATACCGTAACCAAGGAAGTGTCGCAGAATATCGGCTTCAACCTGTCGTTCCGCACGCTGGGCGATTTCGGCTCGTCGACGAGCGCGATCGATACCATCCAATAACCGAGGCCGGCGCGTGGCTTGCTAGCCGGGCGCCGACGATGCTTTGGTCTTGATTTGGAGCGTGAACCCCCGAAAATGCGGTGATTCTCGGGGCCATGCGCCGGCGACATCGTTTCGCCGCATAGGACAGGCATGGGGTCGGCTGCAGCGCGCAGGCGTTCGGAGGACGCGCGGCGCTGTCGTGCCGACAAATTGGGGCGGGGAAATTGGAAGGTAAGATGAGGAAATACCTGTTTTCGGCAGGGTTGGCGCTTCTGGTGGCGGCGAGCTCGGTTTCGGTCACGGCTGTTGTACAGCCGGCTTTCGCCGCGGAGATCAAATATGTCGTCAACGGCATACCGATCACCACCGGCGACATCGCGCACCGCGCCGCCTTCTTCAAGCTCCAACACAAGAAAGGCGATGCCGCGCAGGAGATGATCGACCAGACGCTGCGGCTGGCCGAGGCCAAGCGGCTCGGCATCCGCATCACCGATGAGCAGGTCGACGCCGCCTACCAGCGCTTCGCCTCGGGCAACAAGATGCCGCTGGCCAAGCTCGACGCGATCATGAGCCAGTCGGGCGTCACCAAGGAACACTTCAAGGAATTCATCCGCGCCCAGATGGCCTGGAACCAGGCGCTCAGCGCGCGCTACCGCTCCGGCGAGGGCGGCTCGGTGACCGAGCAGGACGCCGTGCGGCGCATGCTCGACAAGGGCGGCAGCAAGCCGACGGCGACGGAGTACATGCTGCAGCAGGTGATCTTCGTGGTGCCGGCATCGGAGCGTGCCGCCACGCTCGCCAAGCGCAAGCGCGAGGCCGACGCCATGCGTGCCCGCTTCAGCGGCTGCAACACCACGCGCGAATTCGCCAAGGGTCTGATCGACGTCACCGTGCGCGATCTCGG
>NZ_RZRY01001224.1:0-1128 GCF_003998035.1 Mesorhizobium sp. M2A.F.Ca.ET.039.01.1.1
GCTCGTAGGCGACGGAAACTCCGGCGATGCCGGCTCCGATGACGGCCACGTCGCACTGCTCGTCCTGTTCGAGGCGGGGAGCGCTGGGGAAGCTGGGATCGAGCATCCAAAAAGATCTGGTCGCTTCGCCGCTGACGTTCATCGCATTTCTCACCGAGACGACATAAGCTCGCCTCATCGACCGATCTTGGCCACTGCGAGCGGGGGCCGTCGTTTCAAACTCCGTTCGACGCGGAATGTTCCTGAACCTGGACGACGCGCTAGCGCGGGTCTTTAAACTGGCGTGGCCATGAAACAGGCCTCGACCGGAATATTTGGCACTGGGGACTCGTTAGTTTCTCAGACGATGCCAGGTAAGGCAAAGTGGACATATCCGAAGATCTAACTCATTGTCGCCGCCAGACAGGCCGCGGCTTGCTCTGGCATAACCTCAAAGGGAACCAGAGATGACAACGGCTGTTTCGACCTTTTTCACAAGACGATGTGTCGTCGCAGGGCTGACGGTGGCCGCCGCATCGACCGCTGTATTGCCGGCCGACATGGCGCGCGCGCAGAACAAGCAAACCACGCCTGACAAAAGCCTGTACGAGCGGTTGGGGGGCGTGTTCGCCATCGCCGCGGTGGTGGATTACTTCAGCGACGCCGTAGTGAAGAATCCCATTGTCGGCAAGAAGTCCAAGAACCCACAGCTACGGAAATGGCACACCAAGAACCTTGAACGGCTCCCCGGCCTCAAATTCATGCGCACGCTGTGGGTCTGCGACGTTTCCGGCGGCCCCTATAAGTTCGTGGCCACGAGGCCCGGCGCGACGCCGCTCGGCCTCGAGGAGGCGCATCGCGACTTGCGGATCTCTCCGGCGGAATTCGACGAGGTCGCGGCGGAACTGGGGCGGACCCTAGACCACTTCAAGGTGCCGGAGGCCGAAAAGTCGGAGGTCCTGAAGGCCTTCGCTGCGCACAAGGACGAGGTTACCGCCGGCTTTGCCAAAAAGGGCTGACGCCAGACCGTCAGGCGCGTCTTTTTTGCCGATCTCGCGCCCAGCCCGGTGACGGGTTTGGATGGCGCTGTCTTCGCGCGGGCTCTTCGGTAAGCTCCGTGACTCGGAGGCTCCGGTTCCTCTATAGAAT
>NZ_RZRY01001225.1:0-1125 GCF_003998035.1 Mesorhizobium sp. M2A.F.Ca.ET.039.01.1.1
ACCTGAAATCGACAACCGGGGCCCTGGCGGGTCTCGCGGCCCTGGCCATGGCGCTGTCGTCGACGGTCGCTTTTGCCGCCGACAAGCTGCAATATTTCACCTGGTCGGGCTACGAACTGCCGGACTTCAACAAGAGCTTCCTCGCCGCGCATCCGGACGGCGTCGAGGCTACGATCTTCGGCGACGACGACGACGCCTTCACCAAGGTCAAGGCCGGCTTCCGGCCCGACATCGCGCATCCCTGCTACGACAAGGTGGCGCGCTGGAACAAGGAAGGCCTGCTGCAGCCGATCGACACCAAGCGCATCAAGAACTGGGATTCGGTCTTCCCGGTGTTCAAGAACCTGCCCGACCTGCAGGCCGGCGACGGCAAGGTGTGGATGGTGCCGTGGGACTGGGGCAACACCTCGATCCTCTACCGCACCGATCTGGTGAAGAACCCTGAGGCGAGCTGGAACCTTTTGTGGGACAAGCAATATGCCGGCCGCATGGCGACCATCGATGCGGTCCATGACACGCCGATCGTCGCCGCTCTTCTGGCCGGCGTGAATCCCTTCGACATGACGCCGGACCAGATGGAGAAGGTCGCCGAAAAGCTGCGCGAGCAGCGGCCGCTGCTCTCCAGCTACACCACCGACATGACCTCGGTCGAGCAGGCGCTGGCGAGCGGCCAGCTGGTCGCCGCGATGACCTGGAACGCGTCGGCCACCTCGCTGAAGAAGCAGGGCGTGCCGGTCGAGTTCATGAAGCCGAAGGAAGGCATGCTGACCTGGGCCTGCGGCTTCGTCATGCTCAAGGACGCCAAGAACGTCGATCTCGCCTATGACTTCATAAACAGCCGGCTCGACGCCGACTCGGGCAAGTTCCTCATCCAGTCCTACGGCTATGGCAGCTCGCTCTCGACTGCCTTCGCCGGCGTGTCGAAGGACGAGCTCGACAAGCTGCAGCTGCCGGCGGACCCGGACGTGATGCTGAAGAGCACGATCTTCACCGGACCGATGAAGCAGAATGACGATATGGCCAAGATGTTCGAGAAGGTGAAGGCAGGGGGTTGAGGGCCAATTGCCGAAGGTGGTGCTGCCCCTCACCTGCCTGCCGGCATCCTCTCCCCGTATAGTGACGGGG
>NZ_RZRY01001226.1:0-1123 GCF_003998035.1 Mesorhizobium sp. M2A.F.Ca.ET.039.01.1.1
GGCCTGATGACGCGGGCCGGCGTCTTTGCATCGGTCACCAGACACTATGCCAGCCGCAGCGAAAAACCGTTCACCCACATCGTTGTCGACGAAGCGCAGGATCTCGGCGTCGCCGAACTGCGTTTCCTGGCGGCCATCGCCAGGGACGAACCAGACGCTATGTTCTTCGCCGGCGATCTTGGCCAACGGATTTTCCAGCAACCGTTCTCCTGGAAGAAACTCGGCATTGATGTCCGCGGCCGGTCCACAACGCTTAAGGTCAACTATCGAACCTCGCACCAGATACGGCGTGCGGCAGATCGTCTACTTCCTGACCGGATGCGGGATGTCGACGAGAACGAAAGTCTGCGGACCGGCACGGTTTCGGTCTTCGAGGGACCAGATCCGATCGTCATCATCGAAAAGGACGAGACTGCCGAAATAGCCAGCGCGGCAAACTCGATCAAGCAAGCCTTGGCTGATGGCTTTGCCGCAAACGAGATCGGTATCTTCGTGCGGTCGGAAGCTCACCTCGACCGTGCCTTCGCGGCCGCTGAAGCTGCGGGAATTCCGGTGCGCACCTTCGTCGGCGAGGAAAAGGCTCCAACGGAAACAGCTCTGCTCGGCATTATGCACCTCGCAAAGGGTCTCGAATTCCGCCTCGTGGTCCTCATGGCATGCGACGAGGACGCGCTTCCCCTCGCCGAGCGCGTCGCCGACGTCGCCGACGATTTCGAACTTGATGAGGTCCTCGCCACGGAACGGCAACTCCTCTATGTCGCCGCGACCCGCGCCCGCGATCGTCTAATCGTCACGGCTGTGGTACCGGGCTCGCAGTACATCGACGATCTGATCGGGCGGACAGTCTAGACCATCGTCGCCGAAAACAGCTCGTCAATGTCGGTTTCCCACACCGGCGGCACAAGCATGTCCCGCGACAAGGTTCGCTTGCGCTCGAGCAGCGCATTGAGCTTGATATCGAACGAACCTTCCCCATACACAGGATGCCTAGCGATCGGAATGTAGACGGTGACGGGCTTGTCCTGCCCGATGCGAAAGACACGATCGTTGCACTGGTCCTCAACGGCAGGATTCCACCATCGGCTCAAATGTATGACGTGGTTGGCAGCGGTGATAGTGAGAC
>NZ_RZRY01001227.1:0-1121 GCF_003998035.1 Mesorhizobium sp. M2A.F.Ca.ET.039.01.1.1
TTCTCGACTAGTTCGACAAGAGCATCCTTCTGCTCATTTAGGAGGCAATTGAAATTGGGCGCCAGTGATTGGATCACGCCGGAATACATCAGCCCAGCCAAGGGATTTGCTCCCGGTTGCTGTAACCTTTCCCAGATGCCCTGAACTCGGGCAGCCCTTTGACGACTTTCTTGATAGGCCGGAAGTGGCCGGACGACATCACGCAGCTCACGACCTAATTGCGTCAAGCTCAGCAGATCGATCGGATCAAGCCTCTCAGCTGTGTCACCTTGTTCAAACAGATCAGAAAGGATACTGCTGGGTTGCTCCTCCCTTGCGCGTGGGCCTTGAAACTCAGAGCGCGTCTGCGCCACCACGGAGCTGGATGCTCCGCCGGCTTCTTCAAGCCGAACAAGCGGCCCGACGGGGGGATCGTCCGTGGTATCAAGGTCGATGGCACTAAACAACGGCATGGGGGCCTTGCCACGCACGTCAATGTTCCTCATGATTCACCCCTAACGGATCAACGACTATTATGCCCATCGGGAACCGCGGCCCATCGGGTGCGTGGTTTGTGGCAGGCATATCCTGATGTGCAAATAATGCGCCAGTTCAACGCCCTTATTGTGTGCAAGGCCGCTGCTGATGGACTTGTGCCGAAAACATCCGGTGAGCTCGCGGAATCCTGATGGCATCTCTGTCCAAAAGCAGACAGCCGAATGTCAACGGATTTGGGGCATTCCGCACTAAAAAAGCGGATAATCGGACATGGTTCACGATCAACGCTCCGCCCTATCAACATATTTGGCCAGCCTCCTTTCTGCCGGGCGTGTGGTGTTTTCGATCGAGGAAGCTGAGCAAGCCTTGGGTGTGTCGCGTGGGGCTGTCCTCGACGCTGCGGAGCGCCTGCTGCGCCGGATACTGCCGGTGCGCGAAATCGCTGAGGAGAGTGAAACGGACGGGAGCGCTTAGCTTTCGTCTCTCCAGATAACCCGCCGTTCTTGATTCGACCAAGCGTCGGAAACGGATCGCCACCAATTCCTGACCGACGGAATGGAACAGGTTCCGCGCTCATTGTCATTTTCGCATCGCGCTGGCGCCTGCGCATGGGCGATGAGCGGCTGACGGCGCTGCTGCAAGAG
>NZ_RZRY01001228.1:0-1118 GCF_003998035.1 Mesorhizobium sp. M2A.F.Ca.ET.039.01.1.1
GCCCTACGGCGCCTTCATCACCGCCATGGCCAACTGGTGGCGGCGCGGCGAGAACTACGCCGCCATCCGCACCTATGAGAAGCTCGGCATCCCGATCTACGACATGGTGACGGCCGGCACCTTCGAAGGTGGCGACTTCAACGTCATCGAGGAGGGCGTCGTGCTGATCGGCTGCGGCGGCGCCCGCACCCAGGAAGAAGGCGCCCGCCAGGTGAAGGAATGGTTCGACAAGGAAGGCTGGGAGACGCGTCTTGCCTTCATCGACGAATATTATGTCCACATCGATCTGATGGTGGTGCCGATCGCCGAAAAGCTCACCGCCGTCTGCCTCGCCTGCACCGAGCCCGGCATCGTCGACTGGCTGAAAGGCAAGGGCCATGAGATCATCGACGTGCCCTTCCAGGACACGATGGCGCTCGGCTGCAACTTCATGTCGCTCGGCAAGGACAGGGTGATCGCGCCCACGTCGAGCAAGACGCTGATTGGCCAGCTGAAGGCGCGCGGCATCGAGGTCGCGGCCGTCGACATGAGCGAGATCTCCAAGACCGGCGGCGGCATCCACTGCATGGCGCAGGCGCTGAAGCGCGTGCCGGCGTAACGGGCTTTCAAGGTCCGAAACCACCAAGGGGAATGCTTATCCCCTGGCTGTCGGGCCAGGGGATTTCTCTTTTGTTGGCCGGCCTGTCAGGAGACTTCGCCATATCCGTTCCGATCATCCCGGCCCTGCGCTAGGCTTCCGCCAGCCGAAACAGGATTGCCGCAAAGATGATCGTCCAGGCTTGCATCAACGGCGCCCGTCCCGCCGATTTCCATCCCGCATTGCCGCTCGATCCTGAGGCGATGGCGCGCGACGCTGCGGCCTCGATTGCTGCGGGTGCCGCCGAACTGCATGTCCATGCGCGTGGCGCCGACAGCCGAGAGAGCCTGGCGCCGGAGGCGATGGATAGGACGGTCGCGGCGCTCCGCAGAGCCTGTCCGGGCACGTTGATCGGCGTCTCCACCGGCGCCTGGATCGAGAAGGACGATCTTCGCACGCTGGTCGCCATCTCCGGCTGGCGCGAGCTGCCCGACTACGCGTCGGTCAATCTCAGCGAGGCGGCGGCGCCTGAAGTGATGGA
>NZ_RZRY01001229.1:0-1118 GCF_003998035.1 Mesorhizobium sp. M2A.F.Ca.ET.039.01.1.1
CTTCCAGACCGCACTTGCCGATGCGCTGGAGATCGACTTCGCGACGGCCCGCTCGGTGACCGGGCAGTCGGGTTATGCCGCATTGCTTGCGGCGCTGCGCGCCCTCGACCTCAGCGAGGACAGAGCCTTCCTGATCGCGGTCGCGGTCTATCCCGGCGAGTTCCCGCACCCGCAGGCGATCCGGCTGTTCCTCGACCGCTACCGGCTGCTGCACCGCGAGGCGGCGCTGGACAAGGTGCGCGCCTGGAAGGCGGAGACCCTTTCGCGTGCCATCCGCGACAAAGCGGCCGACACGATCGGTGGCGAGCGACGCGACGCGTCGAACGGCGACGACGCGAGCTCCAGCCTCAAGGCATCCTGACCGGCTTCAAGCGCCTCGCGCTTGAAAGGATTAAGGGGATGCGCTTTAAGCATTCGTTTTATCAGCTAAAATCAACGATCAGATGTCGTCGCGAAAGTTAGCATTTCCGCGACACGACGAAGTGACACAGCCTCTTGACTTAGAGCTCACTCTAACTCGTAGCTTTCTGCGCGTCGTGACGAAAGAAGAGCGTGATGAAGATTGGCGAGCTGGCGAAGCGTTCGGGACTGTCTGCCTACACCATCCGTTACTACGAGCGGATCGGGCTGCTTCCCCATGCCGACAGGGACCAATCGGGCCAACGTGACTACGACGTATCAATCCTGACCTGGATAGAATTTCTCGATCGCCTCAAAACGACAGGGATGCCTATTCGGGAAATGCTGCGTTACGCGGCCTTGCGGGAGCGCGGCGTCAACACGGAAGCGGAGCGCGGCGCGTTGCTCGAGCAGCACCGCGAGCGTGTCCGTGCGCATCTGGCCAAACTGCAAGCCTGCCTTCTCGTCCTCGACACCAAGATTGCCGGATATGCCGGCGTTGAAAAGAGGATGAAGGACTATGACGCATCAATCCCCGAACGTCAGCGAAAGCCGGCTGGAACGCGGCAAGCGGGCGCTCGCTGAAATAGATGGCGAAGCCGGCCGCAATGTCATCGCCGCCCTGGCGGACATTGCCCCCGATTTCGCGAACTACGTGTTCGAGTTCTCGTTTGGCGACATCTACAGCCGCCCCGGCCTCGATCTGCGCGCCCGTGAGA
>NZ_RZRY01000122.1:0-12372 GCF_003998035.1 Mesorhizobium sp. M2A.F.Ca.ET.039.01.1.1
TTCGTGCCCTGCACGCCGGCGGGCTCCATGCTTTTGATCGAACGCGTGCGCGGCAAGGATCTTTCCGGCCTCAACGCCGTTGTCGTCGGCCGTTCCAACATCGTCGGCAAGCCGATGGCCAATCTGCTGCTCGCCGCCAACTGCACGGTGACCATCGCCCACAGCCGCACCAGGGATCTGCCGGCGCTGGCACGCACCGCCGACATCCTGGTCGCCGCCGTCGGCCGCCCCGAGATGGTCAAGGGCGATTGGGTGAAGCCCGGTGCCACCGTGATCGATGTCGGGATCAACCGCATCCCGGCGCCCGAAAAGGGTGAAGGCAAGAGCCGCCTGGTCGGCGACGTCGCCTATGTCGAGGCGGCCAAGGTCGCCGGCGCCATCACGCCGGTGCCCGGCGGCGTCGGGCCGATGACCATTGCCATGCTGATGGCGAACACTGTAGCTTCCGCCTACCTCGCGGCCGGGCTGAAGCGGCCGTCCTTCTGATCGAAAGCAGATCCTTGCCGAACCTTACTGCTCCTGTCGAACGGCCGATCACGAACGATCCCGTTCAGGGCGGCCGTCAGTTCGGCTTCCTGCTCGTCGACAAGTTCTCGATGTTCTCGCTGGCCGCCGCCATCGACTGCTTCCGCTCGGCCAACCGCCTGCTCGGCCGCGACTTCTATGGCTGGACGACGATTTCGGCCGACGGCGATGCGGTCATGGCCTCCAACGGCCTGCCGCTGAAGATCGACTATTCGGTCGCCGACATGCCGCCGGTCGACATCCTGTTCGTCTCGGTCGGGCTCACCACGGAATTCCCCGGCAAGAGCAAGGTGCTGGCGGCTTTGCGCAGCTGGGGCCGGCGCGGCAATGCGCTCGGCGCGCTGTCGGTCGGCTCCTATCTCCTGGCCGAGGCCGGGCAGCTCGACGGCTACCGCTGCACCATCCATTGGGAGAACCGCGCCGGCTTCATGGAGCGTTTTCCAGACATCAACTGCACCGGCAATGTCTTCGAGATCGACCGCAAGCGCTACACCTGCGCCGGCGGCACCACCTCGATCGACCTGATGCTGGAGATTGTGCGCGGCGATTTCGGCTCCAACCTGGCCAATGGCGTCGCCAATCAATTCCAGCACGAGCGCATCCGCTCGGCCGGCGACCGCCAGCGCGTCGGACCGGAGCGCGATCTCACCGGCAAGTCGGAGAAGCTCAGGCGCATCGTCGAGCTGATGGCCGACCATCTCGACGAGCCGCTGTCCGCCGTGCAGCTCGCCAAGTCGGCGGGCCTGTCGGTGCGCCAGGTCGAGCGCCTTTTCCTGCGTCACCTCAGCGTGACGCCCGGTCGCTATTACATGCGGCTGAGGCTCGAACGGGCGCGCGAATTGCTGCGCCAGACCAACATGCCGATCCTCGACGTGGCGATCGCCACCGGCTTCACCTCGCACTCCTATTTCGCGCAGAGCTACCGGCTGCAGTTTGGCCGCCCGCCATCGGAAGAGCGCCGCACCACTTATTAGAGCGCTCCGCCTTCCGCCCTCGGCCGGGCTTGTTTCCAGGACCCGCCTCAAATAGCTTTCGCAACGCGGACGAGGGTTGCTCTCAGGAGATTTTCATGGCGGGACTGATACGGAGCGTCGCTGCGGCGGCCTTCCTTTTGTCGATGACCAGTTTCGGCTTTGCCGCCAACAAGGTCATCATCATCCTCGATGCATCGGGTTCGATGTGGGCCCAGATCGATGGCAAGCCGAAGCTCGAGATCGCGCGCGAATCGCTGCGCACGGTGCTGCAGTCGGTACCGGCCGATGATGAGATCGGCTTCATGGCCTATGGCCACCGCACCAAGGGCAGCTGCGACGACATCGAGCTGATCGTGCCGCCGCAAGCCGGATCCGCCAGCGCCATTTCGGCCGCCGCCGACAGCATGAAATTCCTGGGCAAGACGCCGCTCACGGCCGCGGTCAAGCAGGCCGCCGAGGCGCTGAAATACACCGAGGACAAGGCAACGGTGGTGCTGATCATCGACGGGCTGGAGACCTGCGGCGGCGATCCCTGCGCACTCGGCAAGGAGCTCAAGGAAAGCGGCGTCGACTTCACCGCCGACGTCGTCGGCTTCGGCCTGACCGCCGACGAGGGCAAGCAGATCGCCTGCCTCGCCGAAAACACCGGCGGCAAATACATCCAGGCCTCCGACGAGAAGGCGCTGCAGGACGCGCTGGTCGAGACCGTGGCGGCTCCGGCTCCGGCTCCGGCGCCGGCGCCAGAGCCGGCTCCGTCACCCGCGCCAGCGCCCGAGCCCGCCAAGCCTGAATTCAATTTCATGCCGAGCGTGGTCATGGCCGAGGGGGGTCCCGAGATCTCCGACAACAGCAATGCCTGGGAAATCTACAAGGCCAATGCGGACGGCTCGCGGGGCGATCAGGTCATGACCGAGTACGGCGAGCTGAAAACCAATCTCGAACCGGGCGACTATATCGTCGTCGGCCGCGATGACGAGGCAAGAAGCGAGCAGAAGATCAAAATAGAGGCCGGCCAGGTTTACAAGCCGCTGTTCACGCTCAACGGCGGTACGCTGGTTATCCATCCGCATGCAAGCCAGGGATCGGAGATCAGCGGCGAGGCGCGTGTCGACTTCGCCTATCCGGGCGGCAGCACCACCCACTATGGCGACGCCAAGGCGACTGTCCCCGCCGGCGAGCAGAAGGTGACGGTGCAGATCGGCGCCGGCACGGTAACCGAGACCATTCAGCTTGCTGCCGGACAGACGGTCGAGAAGGACGTCGTCGTTGGCGTTGGCCACGCCGTGCTCAACGCCTTCTATACGGCAGGCGGTGACAAGGCCGACAATTCCGGCATTAGCTTCGAAATCGTCAAGGCTAAGAAGAAGATCGACGGTTCCCGCGAGAGCGTCGAGCACTCCTATGGTCCCGACAGCAAGTTCTGGCTGCCGCCGGACGACTATGTCGCGCTCACCACGCTCGATCTTGCCATTGCCGAGCAGCCCTTCACCATCAAGGCCGGCGACAACCAGGACATCAAGGTCACGCTCGACGCCGGCGTGCTGGCCATGTCGGCGCCAGGGGCTTACTCGATCGAGGTGTTCTCGTCGAAGAAGGATATCGAAGGCAAGCGCAAGTCGCTGGGCTTGAGCTATGGCGACAGCTGGCAGCAGACGATTCCCGCCGGCGATTATGTCGTCGTGCGGCACGCCTCCGACCAGGGCCAGGACAAGGAAATGCCGGTGACGATCAAGGCCGGCGAACGGAGCGAGATCACCGTGCAGTAGTTGTTTCGGCCGGAACAAAGACAAAGGGCGGCTCAAAGCCGCCCTTTGTCTTTTGAACCCGCAACGTCAGGCGCTTCCGAATGCCGCCGCCCCGTGGTCGGCGCGGCCGACCAGTTGCCGGAAGCCGGCGAACAGCTCACGGCCGAATCCGAACTCGTTGCCGATGAGGTCGGCGTCCGCCGTGCGGCGGAGCGCGAATTCGGTTCCCGGCACCAGCACCTCGAGTGTGCCGGCATCGGCGTCGAGCCGGATGACGTCGCCGTCATGGATCCTGGCGATCGGGCCGTCCTCGACCGCTTCCGGCGTCACGTGGATCGCCGCCGGCACCTTGCCGGAAGCGCCCGACATGCGCCCGTCGGTCACCAACGCCACGCGCTGGCCGCGATCCTGCAGGATGCCGAGCACGGTGGTGAGCTTGTGCAGTTCCGGCATGCCGTTCGCCTTCGGGCCCTGGAAGCGGATCACGGCGACGAAGTCGCCGGTGAGCTGGCCGGCCTTGAAGGCGTCGTTCAGGCCTTGCTGGCTGTCGAACACTTTTGCCGGCGCCTCGATGATGCGGCGTTCCGGTTTGACGGCCGAGGTCTTGATGACGGCATGGCCGAGATTGCCTCCAAGCACTTTCAGGCCACCGGTCGGCTGGAAGGCTTTCTTGACCGGCGCCAGCACCTTCTCGTCGCCGCTCACGAGCGGCGCCGCTTCGCGCACCACGCTGCCGTCCTCGCCAAGCCTCGCCTCGACCGCGTAGGGCCGCAGGCCTTCACCCCACACCGTCTGCACGTCCTCATGCAGCAGGCCTTCGTCGAGCAGCTCGCGGATCAGGTAGCCGAGCCCGCCGGCAGCATGGAAGTGGTTCACGTCGGCGAGCCCGTTCGGATAGACGCGCGCCAAGAGCGGCACGGCTTCCGACAGGTCGGAAATATCCTGCCAGGTCAGCGCGATGCCGGCGGCCGCGGCCATGGCGATCAGGTGGATCGTATGGTTGGTCGAGCCGCCGGTGGCGTGCAGGCCGACCACGCCGTTGACGATCGAACGCTCGTCGATCATGCGCCCGACCGGCGTATAGGCATTGCCGAGCGCGGTGATCGCCAGCGCCCGCTTGGCCGCTTCCCTGGTCAGCGCGTCGCGCAGCGGCGTGCCCGGATTGACGAAGGAGGCACCCGGCGTGTGCAGGCCCATGATCTCCATCAGCATCTGGTTGGAATTGGCGGTGCCGTAGAAGGTGCAGGTGCCAGGCCCATGATAGGACTTGGACTCCGCTTCCAGCAGTTCGGCGCGGCCGACCTTGCCTTCGGCATAGAGCTGGCGGACCTTGGCCTTCTCGTCATTCGCGAGCCCGGTCGTCATCGGTCCGGCGGGGATGAAGACGGCAGGCAGATGGCCGAAGGTGAGCGCCGCGATCACCAGTCCGGGCACGATCTTGTCGCAGACACCGAGGAAGACGGCGGCGTCGAACATATTGTGCGACAGGCCGATCGCCGCCGCCATGGCGATGACATCGCGCGAGAACAGCGACAATTCCATGCCGGGCTGGCCTTGGGTGACGCCGTCGCACATCGCCGGCACGCCGCCGGCCACCTGGGCGATGCCGCCCGCTTCCCGCGCGGCTTCCTTGATCAGCGCCGGGAAGGTCTCGAAGGGCTGATGCGCCGACAGCATGTCATTGTAGGAGGTGATGATGCCGAGATTCGGCACGCGGTCGCCGCCGAGCGCGATCTTTTCCGACGGGCTGCACACGGCAAAACCGTGGGCGAGGTTGCCGCAGCCCAGCACCGCCCGATTGGCGGTATTGCTTGACGCTCCGGCGATGCGGCCGAGATAGGCTTCTCGCCCGGCTTTTGAACGTTGGCGGATGCGTTCCGTGATGGCTTCGATATCGCGTCTGGCTGTCATGGTCCGTCCTTTCAAGCCCGGTAAGCGTCCTCCCCTGCCACCGGGCTGTCCTCAAATGAAATCAGGGTGCCCAGAACACCTCTATCCGTCCCGGCGCCGCTTCGAGCACGCTGCGGATGGGCTTTTTCGCGCCTGGACCCATCGCGCCGTTGAACGCTGTGCGCTTGTCCTCGCCTTCGATATGGAGCGCGACGAAGCCGGCCGCGACGATGCGCGCCATCGAGAGCGTCAGCCGCGGCTCGCCCCCGCTCGCCGCATGCACCGGCAGCACGATGCGCTGGGACGCGGGATCGAGCAACTCCTCGAGGTTGCCGGCATCGGGAAAGAACGAAGCCGTGTGGCCGTCGCCGCCCATGCCGAGAATGACCACGTCGAGCGGCCAGGGCAGCGACCGCAGCGCTTCGCTATCCGCCGCCGCGGCGTCCTCGATGCTTGCCGCCTCATGGTAGAGCGGCACGAAGCGCGCCGCCGCGGCCTTGTTCTGCAGCAGGTTCGCCGCCACCAGCCCGGCATTCGATCGCGGCGAGGACGGCGGCACGAAGCGCTCGTCGACCAGCGTCACAATAACCTTGTCCCAGGCGATCGGCGTCGTCGAGAGCGCGGCGAACAGCTTCGCCGGCGTGGTCCCGCCGGACACGGCGAGCAGCGCGGCGCCGCGTTCCGCAACGGCCCTGGTCAACCGGTCCGCGATCTCACCGGCAAGCGCCGTCGCGAGATCCTGGCGATCGGCAAAGCCGTTCCAGCCGTAGCTGACCTCGCTCAATTGCTCTCGTGCCATGTCCGTCCGTCACGTTCGATAAGCGCGATCGAGGCCGACGGCCCCCAGGTGCCGGCCGTATAGCCCTGGGCCTCCTGCCTGGCGCTCTCCCAGGCGTTCTGGATCGGATCGATCCATTTCCAGGCCGCCTCGACCTCGTCGCGGCGCATGAACAGCGTCTGGTTGCCCCGCACCACATCCATGATCAGCCGCTCATAGGCGTCCGGCGCGCGCGTGTCGAAGGACTGAGCGAAGCTCATATCGAGCGAAATCTGGCGCAGGCGCATGCCGCCCGGGCCGGGATCCTTGATCATGATGTATTGTTTGACGCCTTCGTTCGGCTGCAGCCGGATCACGAGCTGGTTGGCGAAGATCGGTCCGGCGCTGTCGCCGAAGATCGAATAAGGGATCGGCTTGAACTCGATGACGATTTCCGAGACGCGGGTGGCGAGCCGTTTGCCGGTCCTCAGATAGAAGGGAACGCCGGCCCAGCGCCAGTTGCCGATCTCGGCCTTGATGGCCACGAAAGTCTCGGTGTTGCTATCCTTGCCGAGTTCCTCGACATATCCCTTGACGGGACCGCCCGCCGAGGCGCCGGCGCGATACTGGCCGCGCACCGTATGCTTGGGCGCCCCGTTGCCGTTGATGCGCTTCAGAGCCCTGAGCACCTTCAGCTTCTCGTCGCGCACGGCATCGGCGTCCATGGACGACGGCGTTTCCATGGCGACGAGGCAAAGCAGCTGCAGAATATGGTTCTGCACCATGTCGCGCAGCGCGCCGGCCTTGTCGTAATAGGTGACGCGGTCTTCGAGCCCGACGGTCTCGGCGACGGTGATCTGAACATGGTCGATATGCGCCGAATTCCACAGCGGCTCATAGAGCGCATTGGCAAAGCGCAGCGCCATCAGGTTCTGCACCGTTTCCTTGCCGAGATAGTGGTCGATGCGGAAGATCTGGCCTTCGTCGAAATCGCCGCCGACCGCGTCGTTGAGGGCGCGCGCCGAGCTGAGGTCGCGGCCGATCGGCTTTTCCAGCACGATGCGCGAATTCGGCGTGATCAGCTTGTGCTCCTTGAGCTTGTGCGAGATGTCGCCGAACAGCGCCGGTGCCACCGCAAGGTAGAAGGCGCGGATCCGGTCGCTGTCGCCGATCGCCTTCTTGAGCTCGCCGAAGCCGGCGCCTGTGGTCGCGTCAGCCGACACGTAGGAAAGCCGCGCCAAGAAAGTCTCAAGCTCCTTGGCATCGACATCCTCCGGTTTCACGTGCTCGGATATCGCCTTCTTGGCGAAGGTCCGGAATTCGGCATCGCTCATCTTCGCGCGCGACGTTCCGATGATGCGCGTCGGTTCGGAGAATTGATGGTCGCGCTGGCGATGGTAGAGCGACGGCAGGAGCTTGCGTTCCGACAAGTCGCCGGTGCCGCCGAAGATGATGAAGTCGAAGGGATCGACAGGAATGATCTGGCTGGTCATGGTCAGTCCGATTTGATGCCTGATGGCGGCAGCGTGGTTGGTATATTCTAATCGATTTAAATTTTCCAGTGCCATGGTGTCACAGGCAGGACCAATCGCTTGCACTTGCATCGGTCCACATGTTTCCCGACACTCGCGCGCTGCCGGCAGGCTTATCGGCAAGCCATGGCTTCCGGCAGCGTTCGCGCCTGCACCATAGAACGTGAATGTGACGAAAGCTAAGGGAGATGGCTGCGGAAATCCAATGAGCGGGAAAGCCATGCGTCTGGAAAACAAGGTCGCCATCATCACGGGTGCCGCGTCGGGCTTCGGCGAGGGCATGGCGAAACGCTTTGCCGAAGAGGGTGCGCGCGTGGTCGTCGCCGATCTCAACGCCAAGGGCGCGGAGCGGGTGGCCGACGAGATCGGCAAAGACGCGATCTGGACCCAGACCGACGTGTCCCTGCGCTCCGAATTCGACGAGATGATCTACGCCGCCAAGAGCGCGTTCGGCCGCATCGACATCATGGTCAACAATGCCGGCTTCACCCACCGCAACGGCGATATGCTGGGCGTCGACGAGGAAACCTTCGACCTGATCACCGCCGTCAACATGAAGGCGATCTACCATGCGGCGCTTGCCGTCGTGCCGATCATGGACCGGCAGGGGGGCGGCGTCATCCTGACCACGGCCTCGACCGCAGGGCTTCGGCCGCGGCCGGGGTTGACCTGGTACAATGCTTCCAAGGGCTGGGCGATCACGGCCACCAAATCGATGGCCGTCGAACTGGCGCCGAAGAACATTCGCGTCAACTGCCTTTGCCCGGTTGCCGGAGAGACCGGCATGCTGGAGAAATTCATGGGCGACGACACGCCGGAGATACGCGAGAAGTTCCGCGCCTCGATTCCGCTCGGCCGGCTCTCGACACCGCTCGACGTCGCCAATGCGGCACTGTGGCTGGCTTCGGACGAGGCCGCCTTCATCACCGGCGTGGCGCTGGAGGTCGATGGCGGCCGCTGTGTCTAAAGCATGTCTCCCGAAAATGGGAACCGGTTTCGGGATAAAGACATGCGTAAAACCAAAACCTAAAGCGCGGGGAGCGAGCCTGAAAGATCGCGACGCGCTTTAGTCGATGACGTGCGGCTTGAGTTTGACTTGACGATCCGGCGAAAGGCATAACGGTGCCTGGATGGGGCGGGTGCCATGAATGCCGGACTGCGGAGAATTCGCAAGGAACTGGGGCAACGCCTCAAGATCTACCGGGCGAGGCGTGCAAGGGCGCGGAGCAAGGCCACCTTCATCGGCGTAACCGGCAGCTCAGGAAAGTCGACCGCGGTGAGCCTGCTCGGGCACATTCTGGCCGGCCACGGGCGGACCTACACGCGGGTTCTGGCCAACACGATAAATTCACTGGTCAGCACACTTTACAGGCACATGAACAAGCACGGCGAGGTCGACTATGTCGTCTTCGAGGCGGGCGCCTCCGGCGTCGATACGATCAGGCCCATGGCACAGCTGCTCAAGCCGCATGTGGCTGTTGTCACGATGGTGCAGCTCGAGCATTTTTCCAGTTTCAAGGCCTTGGAGAACGTCGCTCGGGAAAAACGCGCTTTGGTCGAGGCGCTGGGGCCTGACGGGCTGGCGGTACTGAACGCCGACGATCCCAATGTATTGGCCATGGCATCCGGCGGTGCGCATCGCCTCGTCACGTTCGGCGAGTCGGAAACGGCCGACTATCGCGTCGCCGACATCAGCGCCGCCTATCCGCGCACGCTCAGCTTCACGCTTCACTGCCGGGCCGGGGTGTTGAAGCTCAAGACGCCGTTTCCGGGAGAGCATTTCTGGCTGCCGACGGCTGCCGCGGCCGCGACCGCTCTCGAGCTTGGCGTACCAGCGCGAATGGTGGAGGACAGGATCGCGGCATTCGAGCCGTTGGCGAACCGCTGTCGCGTCCTGGTCGTCGATGGAGGACCGCATTTCGTCGTCGACACCGCCAAGGCCCCTTGGCATTCGCTGTCGCTCGCCTTCGACATGATGGCAAGATCAACGGCTGGGCGAAAGCGGATCGTGCTTGGCCAGCTGTCGGACTTTGCCGGCTCGAACGCAAAATATGCGCGCGCCTATGAAAGTGCGCGCGAGATTGCCGACCAGGTGATCTATGTCGGGGAGCATGCCCATCGCTCGAAAGCCAGCCAGGCCGATCGCGACAGCGGCCGGTTCGTGGAACTGCGGACGCCGAAAGAGGTTTCCGATCATCTCAGGCGCACTGCCGCGCCAGGCGAACTCATCCTTCTCAAGAGTTCTTCGAGTCTTCACCTGGAACGTTTGGCGCTCGCCTGGACATATGATGTGAAATGCTGGATCCCCGCTTGCGGGAAGAAGGAAGGCTGCCAGACTTGCGGCCTTTTCGAAGTGCCGTTCGAGGAGCATCGGGAGTTCGTCAAAAAGCGCAGGCATGATCGCTGGCGGCAGGGACTTCGTCACCTCTTCGGCGGCTGACGGCATCGCGGTTCGGCCGCGGGCGCCGCCGGCACAATGGCCTCACGCGCCGGTCTTGACGTAGCTCTTGTAGACCCAGCCGTGCTTGCCGTTATAGACGATCTCGCACCACCGCTTGCAGTTCATCACCTGCACCGATGCCTTGGCTGGCACGGTGACGATCGCGGCTGCGCCCTTCTTCGGTCCAGAGCGCATGGTGACGGCCCTCAAGATGCGTCCATTGGCGGCCGCACCGACCTTTTGAGGTTTCGGTTCGGACTGCGCCGCGTCATCGGTTGCCGGCGGATCGGCATCGGGAGCCTGTGGCTTGGCCTCAGGAATGGCGGCGGTCTGGGCGCCGTCCATCTTGTCGCCCGGCGTCTTCGCGGCCGTCTCGCCCGACGGTGCGGGCGCGGCAACCTGCGACAGTGCGTCCGAGGCGTCGTTCTCCGCGGCTGGTTCGGCGAAGGCCGTGTCGGTTGATCGCGCAGCGCCAGGCTCGGCGGCCTGCTTCGATGGAGCTGGTTGATCCCCTGCCGGCTCCGACGGGGATTTGGAGTCGGGAGCCGTCCAGCGGGGGCTGTTCGACGCCAGCGCCGGAATGTTGGCTTCGCGGGCCGCCGTCGCCGGCGAAACCGCATCCGCCTTGCGCGCGGCCTGTGGTGCCGGGGCCACGGTCACCGCCGCCGCCACCGGAGCGATCTTCGTGGTCTTCACCGGGATTGTCGGCACGGTCTGCTCGGCGCTGGCCGCGGCAACCTGCCGGCCGCTGCCCGGAATGCACAGCCAGAGCGCCACCCCGGCCACGCCGAGCAGCGCGACCGTGCCCACCGCTGCAATGACCAGATGCGCGTTCGACTGCACCTTCTGCCAGAAGGATGGCCGTACGTTATAGCCGAACTGCATTGTGAAGCGCTGCCGTTCCGGCGTGCCGAAACTGAAGGGCTCGTTCACTCAAACCACCTCCAACAAGCGGGCCGACGTTCTTTCGATCATTGCCGCGAGGGTTGGCATCGATCGGCATCGGTCCCGAAGTCACAGCGGACAAGGCCCGCGAAATCCCCGGAATTTTCGCCCATGATCGCATCTTTTACTGCTGATTATGGCATGAGTGAGCCAGATTGCGAAATTCTGCGCGTCCGTTAAGGCTTCCACAACCTGCCTCGTGGAAGCCGCCATCGTCGAATCGGCGCCTCGACCGCGCGCCAGCCTCAAATCCTGTCGCGCAGCGCAAACCAGCTGAGCGCCAGAAACAAGAGCGGCGCGCGAAAGCGGCGGCCGCCCGGGAAGGGGGGGATATTCAGGTCCTCGATCAGTTTCAGGCGGTCGCGATTGCCGGCAACGGTCTCGGCATAGAGCTTGCCGAAGAAGTTCGACAGCATGACGCCGTGGCCGGAATAGCCTCCGATCGAGATCACATTCGGCATCACTTCGCGCACGAACGGCTTTCTCGGCATGGTGATGCCGACATAGCCGCCCCAGCCATGCGTGATTTCGACATCCTTGAGGTCCGGGTAGAGTTCGGCGATCTGCCTGCGGATGTGGATATGGATGTCCTTTGGATCGTTGACGGCATAGACCTCGCGGCCGCCGAACAACAGCCTGCCGTCTTTTGACTTGCGGAAATAGCGCACCACGAAACGGGAATCGTCGACGGACTCGCCGCCCGGCAGCACTTTGGAAGCAGCGAGCGGCACGGTCGCGCCGATGAAAGAGCCGATCGGCATGATATGCGCAGCGCTCACCGGCTCGAGATTGCCGCCATAGGCATTGACGCCGATCAGGCATTTGTCGGCCGTGATCGTGCCCTTGGGCGTCGTGACCTTCACCTTGCCGCCGCTGGAAATTATGCCGGTGGACGGCGTCTGCTCGAAGAGATGTGCGCCGGCGGCGGCCGCCACTCTCGCCGTGCCGATCACCAGCTTCAGCGGATGGATGTGACCGGTGCCGATGTCGCGGGTGCCGCCGAAGTAGCGCGTCGAGCCCAACCGCTGCGCCGTCTCCGCCTGGTCCATGAAGCTCAAATGCGGATAGCCGAAGCGGCTCGCCATGATCTCGGCGTGTCGCTTGTAGTCGTCGACGTAACGTTTCTTGTGCGCCACGGAAAGCTGGCCCGGCATATAGTCGATGTCGATCGTGTTGGTGGCAGCGAAGTCAAGCAGATGCGCCTTGGCCTCTTCCGCCATGTCGAACAGCGCCCTGGCGCGGGAAAGGCCATATTCGGCCTCCAACTCTTCCGCCCAGGCACGCTGCCCGGTGCCGAGCTGGCCGCCATTGCGTCCGGACGCGCCGTCGCCGAAGCGATTGGCCTCGATCAGCACGACATTTGCGCCCGCCTTGGCCAGATGCGCTGCAGCCGAGAGGCCGGTAAAGCCGCCGCCGATGATGACGACGTCGCAGGTCCGGTCGCCGTCGAGAGGCGAGTACTCGGGGCGGGGTCCAACCGTATCCTCGTACCAGGACCGGCCGGGAGAGATGGGGGATTGGTAGGGCATGATGCTCGCAGTAGGGCAGTAGGGCAGTAGGGGAG
>NZ_RZRY01001230.1:0-1117 GCF_003998035.1 Mesorhizobium sp. M2A.F.Ca.ET.039.01.1.1
CTCGCCAATTTCTGGACCGCTTATGCCGGCAGCCCCAATGGGCTGATCGGCGCGCGCATACTGGCTGGCGTTGCGGAGGGTGGGCTGGTCGCTGTCGCCACCGAATTGATCGCCCGCTCGCGCCGGGCAGAGCGCATCGGCGGCTATTTCGTCACGCTGCAGACTTTGGCGCAATGCGCGCTGGCGCTGATCCTGGCGCTCTATGCCGTGCCTGCCGCCGGCTCGGCCGGCGGCTTCATCGTGCTCGGCATCGTCTGCCTCTTGTCACTGGTCGTCGCCTGGATCGTGCCGGACGATTATGCCGATCTGCCCAAGGAAGAGCAGTTCGGCAATGTGGCGACAGTGCCGGCGATCACCGCGCTGCTCTCGATCTTCTGCTATTTCATGTTCTTCGGCGCCGTCTGGGCTTTTCTGGAGCCCATCGGCGCGCAGTTCGGCATCGACGGCCGCACCGTCGGCCTGATGGTGTCGGCAAGCCTCGCCGCGCAGGTGATCGGCGCCATGACCGCGACGGTCTTCGAAGCGCGCATCGACTATCGTTTTGCCATCACGATCATCGGGATCGTCGCGGCGATCAGCTCTGTCCTGCTTGCGTCCGGCCCGGGTCTTTCGGTCTTCTGGGCGGTTGCGCTGGTGATGGGCTTCATCCTGCTCTTTATCGTGCCCTATCAGATCCGCATGGCAATCACCGCCGACGAGACGCGAACGGCAGTGCTTCTGGTTCCGGCCGCGCAGCTCTTCGGTCTCGCCATCGGCCCGATCGCCGCCTCGCTTTTGATCGATGCCGGGAATTTCCGCCCGGTGCCCGAATTCGCCGCGGCGACTGCTTTGGCCAGCGTGCTGCTGCTCGGCGTCTTCGTGCTGGTCGCCCGGCGGCACGGTCGGGCCTGAGCGGGGAGAGTCAAAAATGGCAAACGCCTGGAGCAACTGGTCTGGTTTCGTCACGGCTTCCCCGAAATCGATCGCGACGCCGGCCGACGCCGGCGAGCTGGCCGAGCTGGTGCGCTCGGCGCCCGGTCCGCTGCGCGTCGCCGGCGCCGGCCACTCCTTCACGCCGCTGGTGCAATCCGACGGCACCATCGTCTCGCTTGAGAAGATCGAAGGGCTGGTCTCGCAC
>NZ_RZRY01001231.1:0-1116 GCF_003998035.1 Mesorhizobium sp. M2A.F.Ca.ET.039.01.1.1
ATCCGAAGCTGGCGCGCGACCAGATCCTCAATGCGGCGCGCCGGCAGTTCCCGGAAGGCGACGTGCAGCACTGGTGGCTGCCGCGCACCGATGCCGGCGTGCGCACCATGATCTCGGACGACGTCGTCTGGCTGGCGCATGCGACGGCGCGCTACATCGAGGTGACCGGCGACGCCGCGATCCTCAAGGAACAGTTGCCCTTCATCGACGGGCAGCAACTCGGCGAAGGCGAGCATGACGCCTTCTTCACGCCCGAGATCACCAAGAACACCGCTTCGCTATACGACCATTGCGCCCGGGCGCTCGATCTTGCGATCAAGCGCAGCAGCCCCGCCGGCCTGCCGCTCATCCTCGGCGGCGACTGGAATGACGGCATGAACCGTGTCGGCGAGGGCGGCAAGGGCGAGAGCGTGTGGCTGGGCTGGTTCCTGCTGAAGACGCTCACCGACTTTGCCCCTGTCGCCAAGGGGCAGGGCGACACCAAGCGGGCGCAGGCCTGGCTGAAGCACGCCGACGTGCTGAAGCGGGCCCTGGAAAGCACCGCCTGGGACGGCCAGTGGTACCGGCGCGGCAGTTTCGACAACGGCGCGCCGCTCGGCTCGCACAATTCGGACGAGTGCAAGATCGACTCCATCGCCCAGTCCTGGAGCGTGCTGTCGGGCGAGGGCGACCCGGCCCGCTCGACGACGGCCATGGAGCAGGCGACCAACATGCTGGTCGATGACGAGCTCAAGATCGTCAAGCTGTTCACGCCGGCCTTCTCGAAAAGCGAGAAGGACCCCGGCTACATCAAGAGCTACCCGCCGGGCGTGCGTGAGAATGGCGGCCAGTACACCCACGCCGCCACCTGGTTCGTGATCGCGCTGGCCGAAATGGGCCGCACCGACGAGGCCTATCGCTGCTTCTCGATGCTGAACCCGGTCAACCACGCCTCGGACGAGGCGGCGGCCGAGCATTACCGCGTCGAGCCCTATGTCGTGGCCGCCGACATCTATGCCGGCGAAGGCAAGGGCGGCCGCGGCGGCTGGACCTGGTACACGGGCTCGGCCGGCTGGCTTTACCGCGCGGCGGTGGAAGGCATCCTCGGCATCGAGCGGCGCGGCAAGGAGATCACGT
>NZ_RZRY01001232.1:0-1112 GCF_003998035.1 Mesorhizobium sp. M2A.F.Ca.ET.039.01.1.1
GCTCTATGTATGCTGATTGCCAAATCAGGCAAATGGCCAAGTAAGGGAGAAGCGACGATGGCGATCTTCGACGACGAACCCCGGAAGAAGGCGCGCCCGCACGAGATCGGGCAGGACCTCTCGCTGCTTTCCGTCGACGAATTGTCGGAGCGCATCGCCCTGCTGCGCGACGAGATCGCCAGGCTTGAGGCAGAGCGGGCCGCCAAGAGCGCCACCAAATCCGCCGCCGACGCATTGTTCCGGCGCGGATAATTTCGTCGGCGCGCAAGACCGCCGCCGAAAAGCCCCAATACGCCTGTTTTCAGACCCCGGCGCCCGAACCAGGATCAAGCGATGTTTGCAACCTACCGACCGATCCTCTCGCTGCTGCGCGGTACCGCCTTCCTGCTCGCGGCATCCGGCCTGCACGGCCTGCTGTTGCCGCTGCGCGGCCAGATCGAGGGCTTTTCGACCGCATCGCTCGGCCTGATGGGCACGGCCTGGGCAGGCGGCTTCGTCACCGGCTGTTTCTTCGCCCCGCGCCTTGTGCGCCGCGCCGGCCATGTCCGGGCCTTCGGCGCCTTCGCCGCGTCGGGCGCCATCATCGCGCTGCTCACCGGCCTCATCATCGATGAATATTTCTGGATTCTTTTGCGCGCCTTCACCGGCTTCACCATGGCCGGCGCCTTCATGGTGATCGAGAGCTGGCTGAACGAGAAGGCCACCAACGAGAACCGCGGCACCGTCTTCGGCCTCTATATGATGGTTACCTATGCATCGATCATGGGCGGCCAGATGATCGTCGCCGGCGGAGACGTACGATCGGCCTCGCTGTTCATGATCACCGGCATCCTGTTTTGCCTTTCGCTCATTCCGACGGCGGTTTCTACCCAATCGACCCCGAAGCCGCTGCAGGACGTCAAGCTCGACGTCAAAGGCCTGTACGCCAATTCGCCGGTGTCGGCGGTGGCGTGCCTCTTGATCGGCATAGCCAACGGCGCCTGGGGCACGCTCGGCGCCGTCTATGGCGCGCGCATCGGCATCTCCACCGCCGAGATCGCGCTGATGATGAGCCTTGTCGTCGTTTCCGGCGCCGCCATGCAGCTTCCGGCCGGGCGCCTTTCCGATACAAC
>NZ_RZRY01001233.1:0-1110 GCF_003998035.1 Mesorhizobium sp. M2A.F.Ca.ET.039.01.1.1
GGGAAGAGCGACCCGTCCGGCCGCTGTGCGATAGCCTCGACGCCACGCACCGGCCGATTTTCGTTGAGTGCGATCGCCATCGGACATTGGTCGTGAGGCAGCGGCTCGCCGTCTGGGGTGAAGAGCCGAAACGTCACACACCATTCATCCTTGCCGATCTTTGGCTCGCGGCCAGCCAACTCGGCCGCCGCTCGATTGTAGTAGGTGATCTTCCCCTTAGCGTCCGTCGTGTAGATCGCCACCGGTAGCGCATCCAGGATCTGGTTGAATCGGGCCTCCTGTTGACCCAAAGCTCGCTCGGCCGTCTTCAGGGGCGTCACGTCGACGGTGAAGCAGCGGGTATGGACCAGTTGGCCGTCCTTGAAGTACCCACTCGAACTGACTTCCACGTGTTTGATCGACCCGTCCCGGGCCTTCAGCCGCGCGGGATAGCGGTGAACCTTCTCGCCGCGTTTGAGGCGATCCATGATGTCGTGGATGACAGCTTCCTCTTCGTAGAAGCCAGCGATCTCATGGCCGATGTAGTCGCCGGGTTCATAGCCCAACAGACTCAATTCGGCGGAATTCGCATGAACGATGAGGCCGTCCCCGTCGACGACGTGCAGGCCGACTGCAGCGTTTTCGAAGAAGTCTTCATAATTGACTGCTGAGGTCTCAAGGTCGTCTGCCAACCCGGCCGGGTTAACCTTTCCCATGTATGTCCTGCTACTACCGCGTTGAGCTGCGTAGGAACTCCGGACGCGCCGCATGGTTCCCTCAGCTGCGGGCGGTGTCTTGCTAGCTTGCTTCGGGAGGGCTCCGATGGAGCCCTCCTCAGGCTGATGTCAGGCGGCTTCCGCGACCGCCCGATCGTTGACGCCCCCTTCGCCGAGCGTCGTCAGGGCCTCGTCGGTCGCCTTTTCCTCATCGAGCGTGGCGTTCAGGAGCTGTACAACGTCTTCCTTGCCCAGCGACTTCGCCCACGCAATCAACGTGCCGTAGCGCGCGATTTCATAGTGTTCAACAGCTTGGGCCGCGCCTACAAGCCCGGCGTCGAGCGACGGGGAGCCCTTGTACTCCTCGAGGACTTCGGCCCCCTCCTCCAGGATGCCGTCGATCGCGGGGCAGGTT
>NZ_RZRY01001234.1:0-1108 GCF_003998035.1 Mesorhizobium sp. M2A.F.Ca.ET.039.01.1.1
GCCTACGCCCCCTTCGCCATCCTGCCGATCTATGTGGCGCTCGACACGATCCCGAAATCGCTGCTCGAAGCCGCCTCCGATCTCGGCGCGCGGCCCTTCACCAGCTTCCGCCGCGTCGTGCTGCCCAATTCCATGCCGGGCGTGCTGGCCGCCGCGCTCGTCGTCTTCGTGCCGACGGTCGGCGACTATGTCACGCCGGCCATGGTCGGCGGTCCAGCCAGCACCATGATCGGCACGCTGATCCAGTCGCAGTTCGGCAAGGCCAATGACTGGCCGTTCGGCGCCGCGCTCTCTGTCTGCGTCATGCTGGTGATCCTGTGCGTGGTGCTCGTCGCGCGCGGCGCCGACCGCAGGTTCGGCAGCCGCACATGAGCGGGCGGGCCGACATCAACGCAGGCGGCGGCTGGCTCGGCCTCTATGTGCTCGGCTATCTCGTCTTCCTCTATTTGCCCGTGCTTTTGATCCCGCTGTTTTCCTTCAACAACTCCATCCAGGCGGCGTTTCCGCTGCAGGGTTTCACGCTTGAATGGTATGAGACGCTCTACGGCAATCCGGCGCTGTCCGGCGCCTTGGGCAACAGCCTGGTCATCGGCGTCATCGCCGCCTGCGGGGCGACGCTCTGCGGCATCACCGTCTCCTATATGGACCTCTACGGCCGCTCCCCACTCGCCGCCACGATCAGCGCCATCGCCCGGCTGCCAATCCTGATCCCTGGCGTCATCGTCGGCATTTCGCTCTTGATTCTGGTCAACCTCATCGGCCTCGGCCCCTCGCGCGTCTCGATCGTGCTGGGCCACATCCTCGTCGCGCTGCCGACAACGGTGGTGGTGATGCGCAGCCGCTTCGCCGCCATCCCGAAGACGATCCGCGAAGCCGCGCTCGATCTCGGCGCTTCCGACTGGACGACGTTCCGGCGTGTCATGCTGCCGCTGAGCGCGCCCGCCGTGCTGTCGGCCTTCATGCTTTCTTTCCTGATTTCCTTCGACGAGTTCATCGTCGTCTTCTTCCTCGCCGGCACCGAGCCGACGCTGCCGCTCTACATCTGGAGCCAGCTGCGTTTCCCGCGCTCGCTGCCGACGGTGATGGCGCTGGGAACGGCGATCCTTAC
>NZ_RZRY01001235.1:0-1103 GCF_003998035.1 Mesorhizobium sp. M2A.F.Ca.ET.039.01.1.1
GTGCACGGCCTGGGCCTCGGCGTGGATGGCGCGGCCCTGCGGGTTGATGAATTTGTGGAAGGTGCGGCCGGTCGGGAAACGGTTGACCAGCTCGACGCCGCCGAGCTCGATGATGCGGTCTTCGCGCAAATCGAGGCCGGTGGTTTCCGTATCGAAGATGATCTCACGCATTTCGAATCAATCCGCTCCAAGGAGCAGAATCACAAACCAGAACAAAATGGCAATGGGGACTGCCGTCAGCGGACGTCAGGAACCATCCCGGCCGGACTTATCCCCCGTCAATTCGCCGATGACGGCGTCAACCGCCCTCCGCGCCGCCTCGAAGCCATTTCCGGTGTCGATGATGAAGTCGGCCTGGCGGCGTTTCTCGGCATCGGGCACCTGCTTGGCGAGGATCGACAAAAACTTCTCCTCGCTCATGCCAGGCCTCGCCAGCACGCGTTCACGCTGGATCTCGGGCGAAGCGGTGACGACCACGACCTTGTCGATGCGGTTGCGGCCGCCGGTCTCGAACAGAAGCGGGATGTCGAGCACGGCGAGCGGCGCGCCGGCGGCGCGATGCCTCGCCAGAAACGCATCGGCATCGGCGCGCACCAGCGGGTGGATGATCGACTCGAGCTTCTTCAGCGTGGCGGGATCGCCGAGCACTTGGCTCGCCAGCTTCACGCGGTCGACCACGCCTGCCTCGGTCGTGCCCGGGAAGGCCGCCTCGACCAAAGGCGCTGCCTTGCCGGCATAGAGGCGATGCACCGTCTCGTCCGAATCATGCACTGGCACGCCGGCCGCGGCGAACATCTTCGCCGTCGCTGACTTGCCCATGCCGATCGATCCGGTGAGGCCGAGCACGATCATCAATGGCCCTCGATGTCGGCGACGATCATGCGCCGCAATTCGGGCGTAACTTCGGGTTTGCGGCCGAACCAGCGTTCGAAGCCGGGCACTGCCTGGTGCAGCAGCATGCCGAGCCCGTCGACCGTCTTCAACCGCCGCGCCCTGGCGGCGGCAAGCAAAGGCGTTTCCAACGGCACATAGACGATGTCGGTGACGATGGCGTGGTCCGGCAAGCCGGCCGGATCGGCGGCGAGGGTTTCGTTGCCATGCAT
>NZ_RZRY01001236.1:0-1097 GCF_003998035.1 Mesorhizobium sp. M2A.F.Ca.ET.039.01.1.1
GGCGCGCTCCGGAACCTTCAACAATTGCAAGAAATACCGATAGCCGCCGGCCTGCCGATTTCCGGTGAATCCCTGGCACCGGGAAGCGCGAGCCGCTTGACCGGATACCCTACCTCAGATTGTTTCTTAGGACGCGGAACGAAATTCGCACATCGAAGTTGGCAGGCGCTGGTTACAGGGACAGAGGCGATGCTGCTTGCTGTGAACGACGCGGTATCGACGGCTGTTTTGGCGGGCAGAGGCGGAGACGCCGAAATCTTCGGCGTGATCGATCTCACCAGCAAAGTTGAAACCAGGATCGGCGCCATCAGCCTGGGGCGCGCTATTCAGTTTGTTGCGAATGCATCGGTGCTTGGCTACGATGTTCGTGGTGCAATGGTCGTATATGGGGAACCAGGAACGCCGAGCTTGAGGGCGTGGGACTGTGAACACCTTTGGGCGCAATACGGCGGCGCACTTCTCCAATCATAATGCTCATAATGCGAAATGACCCCACGATCTTTATAACTCTTTTGGTGCATTTGCAGCGCTGCGCAACATAGTTGGCCTGAGAGCGCTGCTGGACTTTAATCGTCCTTAATCCTCCCGGGTGGGGGAATGGGCTTGAACAAATCTCGACACTACAACCGATCTGACCACTGGCTGAAGCGCGGCTCTAGGCGCTCCCGCGCTCGACGTTGGATAAGCGTGCCGGGGCGCCTGATTTTCGTGACTGTCGCCGCGGCTGGCGCGCTTGCCGCCCAAACGGCCATCCAGCACAGCGACAGCTTGCCGGAAATCAATGCGTCGAACTGGTTTGGGCCGAAGCCGCAGCCGATCACCGGCGTCGCCTCCATCATCGATGGCGACACGATCGAAATCCATGGGCAGAGGATTCGTTTCAATGGCATCGACGCCCCGGAGAGCAAGCAATATTGCGAGGACGCCAAGGGCTTCGAATATCCTTGCGGACGCCGATCTGCGGAGGCACTGGATAGCTTCCTGGCCGCCTCAAGGCCAGTTCAATGCACATTCGTGACGTGGGATCGCTATCACCGCTTCGTCGGCGACTGCCGACGTGCCGACGGCGTCAGCGTGGCGGCGTGGATGGTCGAGCA
>NZ_RZRY01001237.1:0-1095 GCF_003998035.1 Mesorhizobium sp. M2A.F.Ca.ET.039.01.1.1
TGCTTGTACATCTTGGCGCCGGTGCGCGCGATCTCGGCGCGGCCCTTGGCCTTGTGCGTGCCCTGCTGCTTCTTGGCGAGCTGCCAGCGCACGACGCGCTGCAGGATGTCCTCGCGCGGGTCGAGGCCGAAAATCTCTTCGGAGAGCTTCAGCTCGCCGGCGTCCTTGCCGCCCAGCGTTTTAATCTTGAGGTCCATTATTCCGCTCCCTCAGTGGCCGGGGCTTCGTTCTTGGCGGCGGCAGCGGCACGGATCGCGGCGGGCTTCGGCGCGTTGGCCGGCAGCGCAACCTTGGCGGCGTCGCGAACCAGGATCCAGGCGCCCTTGACGCCGGGAACCGCGCCGCGGATTAGGATCAGGCCGCGATCCACGTCCGTCGAGACGACCTCGACATTCTGCGTGGTCACGCGGGTGTCACCCATGTGGCCGGCCATCTTCTTGCCCTTGAACACCTTGCCCGGGTCCTGGCGCTGACCGGTCGAGCCGTGCGTGCGGTGCGAGACCGAGTTACCGTGGGTCGCGCGGCCACCACCCATGTTGTGCCGCTTGATCACGCCCTGGAAACCCTTGCCGGTCGAGGTGCCGGTGACGTCGACCTTCTGGCCGGCGACGAAATGCTCGACGGTCAGCTCGGCGCCGACGTCAATCATGTTGTCGGCGGAGACGCGGAACTCCGCGACCTTGGCCTTGGGCTCGACGGACGCGGCGGCGAAATGGCCGCGCATCGCCTTCGACGTGTTCTTCACCTTGGCAAGGCCAACGCCGAGCTGGACGGCGGTGTAGCCGTTCTTCTCCTGCGTGCGCTGAGCCACGACCTGGCAGTTCTCCATCTGGAGAACGGTGACGGGAACGTGTTCCCCCGCATCGTTATAGATGCGGGTCATTCCCACCTTCTTTGCAATCACACCTGAACGCATCGGTTCAATTCCTTTAGAGTTCCGGGCCAGGGGCACCGCCCCTTACCGCGTTCTCATTCCTTTAGAGCTTGATCTCGACGTCGACACCGGCGGCCAGATCGAGCTTCATCAAAGCATCGACCGTCTGCGGAGTCGGATCGACGATGTCGAGCAGACGCTTGTGCGTACGCATCTCGAAC
>NZ_RZRY01001238.1:0-1092 GCF_003998035.1 Mesorhizobium sp. M2A.F.Ca.ET.039.01.1.1
CATCTGCACGCCGTCGGTTCGCATATAGGTGATGAGGCCGGCGGTCTCGCCGCCGATATCCATGCCTTCGTAGAGCTTTTGCGCCACTTGCATGGTGCGCGTCGCCGAGAAGCCGAGCCCGGACGAGGCGGCCTGCTGCAGCGTCGAGGTGGTGAAGGGCGGGCCGGGATTGCGCTTTGTCGGCTTGGCTTCGACCGACAATGCCTTGAAGGTCGCGCCTTCCAGCATCGCCTTGATGTCGTCGGCCTGCGCCTTGTTGGCGATATCGAGTTTTTGCAGCTTCTTGCCGGCAAAGGCGGTGAGCCGCGCCTCGAAACTGTCGTTGCGCGGCGTTTTGAGGATGGCGGCGATCTGCCAGTATTCCTCGCGGATGAAGCGCTCGATCTCGGATTCCCGGTCGCAGACCAGGCGAAGCGCCACCGACTGCACGCGGCCGGCGGAACGGGCGCCCGGCAGCTTGCGCCACAGCACCGGCGACAGCGTGAAGCCGACCAGATAGTCCAGCGCGCGGCGGGCCAGATAGGCGTCGACCAGCGGCGCATCGATCTGGCGCGGATTGGCCATCGCGTCGAGCACCGAGGCCTTGGTGATGGCGTTGAAGACGACGCGGCTGACCGGTTTGTCCTTCAGCGCGCGCTTCTGCTTCAGGACTTCCAGCACATGCCATGAAATCGCCTCGCCCTCGCGATCCGGGTCGGTGGCGAGGATCAGGCCGTCAGCATCCTTGACCGCCTTGGCGATGTCGGCGAGGCGCTTGCCGGACGCCGTGTCGACCGACCAGGACATGGCAAAGTCCTCGTCCGGGCGCACCGAGCCGTCCTTGGCCGGCAGATCGCGGACATGGCCGAACGAGGCCAGACCTTATAGTTCTTGCCGAGATATTTGTTGATTGTCTTCGCCTTGGCCGGCGATTCGACGACGACGACGTCCATGAGGTCTCTTTAATCAGCTGTGAGGTGGCGGAAGAACTCCGCGATGCACGACGAAATCCCACTCTTTCGTCGCTCACATGGCCGTGCTTTTGCAATCGGTCAAGGGGAAGCGGCCAATTTGGAAAGTGGCCGCCGACGATACACTCTTAGAGTGTATGGC
>NZ_RZRY01001239.1:0-1088 GCF_003998035.1 Mesorhizobium sp. M2A.F.Ca.ET.039.01.1.1
GCCTCGATCTGGTCATGGGTGACGTACACGACGGTGGTCTTGAGCATCTCATGCAGACGCTTCAGCTCGGTGCGCATTTCCAGGCGCAGCTTGGCGTCCAGATTGGAGAGCGGCTCGTCGAACAGGAAGACCTGCGGCTTGCGCACCAGCGCCCTGCCGATGGCGACGCGCTGGCGCTGCCCGCCGGACAACTGGCCGGGCTTGCGGTCGAGCAGGGTCTCGATCTGCAGGAGCTTCGCGGTTTCGCGCACCGCCTTGTCGCGCTCGGTGGCGGGAACCTTGCGCATCTCCAGGCCGAAGCCGATGTTGCGGCTCACCGTCAGGTTCGGATAGAGCGCGTAGGACTGGAAGACCATGGCGATGTCGCGGTTCTTCGGATGCACGCCAAGCACTGAACGGCCGCCGATCAGCACGTCGCCGCTGGTTGCTTCGGCAAGACCGGCGATGATGTTGAGCAAAGTGGACTTGCCGCAGCCGGACGACCCGAGCAACACCAAGAACTCGCCGTTTTCGAGCGCGATGTCGATGCCTTTCAGCGTCTCGACGCTGCCGTAACTCTTGCGGACGTCGCTGATCTCAAGCGCGCTCATGGACGGCATCCTCGAATTGGGTCGGCCCGCCATAGTCGCGGGGCAAGGTTGAGATGGCGCGCGAAGCCACCCGGATGGCGGCGGACAGGCACTTTTCAAGGGAGCGTCCCTGTGCCAGGGCGGCCAGGAAGGCGGCGTTGAAGACGTCGCCGGCGCCGATCGTGTCGACGACAGCGACGCGCGGTGCCGGCACTTCGATGACCTCGCCGTCGGGGCCGATGGCGATCGCGCCGTCCGGTCCGCGTTTGACCACGACGGTCGCCCCTGCCTTCATGCCGTCGCGGATCTTGCGGGCCGCTTCCGCCGGGTTTGCCAGGCCGGCCAATGTCGTCGTCTCGACCTCGTTGAAGAGCGCCAGTTCGCAGCGCGACAGCCAGCCGCGCGCCGCCGCGCAATTCGCCTCGGTCCAGCCGTCGATCGGCCATCCCGTGTCGAGCGCGACGGCGATGCGGTTCGCTTCGGCCCAGTCGAAGAGCGCGCCATAGTCGCGCGTAAGAT
>NZ_RZRY01000123.1:0-12339 GCF_003998035.1 Mesorhizobium sp. M2A.F.Ca.ET.039.01.1.1
CGGTTTCACCTACTCCGGTCATCCGGTGATAGCGGCCGTCGCCGCCGAGGCGATCAGGATCTACAGCGAGATCGATTTCGTGACCCAGGCGCGTCGTCTCGGCGATCACTTGCATGGAGCCCTCGCGGACGCGCTCGGCGACCATCCGCTTGTCGGTGAAGCCCGCGGCCGCGGCTTCATCGCGGGGGTTCAGATCGTCGAGGATCGTGCGCCCGTCGCGTCTTCGCGCCCGAGCTGAGGATCGGCGATGTCGAGCGGCGGTGCCGCGAGCACGGCGTCATGATCCGCAATATGGGAGACGTGCTTGGAATCTGTCCGCCCTATATAATCACCGAAAGCGAGATCGACCCCTTGGTTGACGGCATTCGTTCTGCACTCGACGGCGCCGCTGCTGCGAATTCCCGGGTCGGTCGGGTGGCATGAGTTCCAGCATTAAGACCGACTGCTTCACTTCAGTGGATATTATCGAGCAAACGCTCACCCGAGGGGTGCACTTCATCCGTGTCCGGTACAAAACGTCACCCATGTCTCAGGTCGGGCACGCCGCTCGCCAACGACACCGAGTTCGGCCTCGCGGCCTACTTCTACACCGGCGATCTCGGTCGCGCCTTCCGCGTGATGGAAGGACTGAAGTACCGGCGTCAATGAAGGCCTGATCACCACGCCGGAGGTGCCGTTCCGCGGCGTCAAGGAATCGGGCCTCGGCAAGGAAGGCGGCCTCCAGGGCATCGTGGATTATCTCGACACCAAACATGTCTGCATCGGCGGTCTCGGCGTCTAGTGGTTCCCGCCTGACATAGGAGTCCAATCAGAGATTCCCTTTCTGGCCTGCGCGTGCGAGTCTGGCGCATGCGCACAGGAAGATCGTTCACCGTTTCGTCGGCCGATCGCGTCCGTCTGACGGCGCTGATCAGGGATCGCAACGCCCCGCAAAAGCATGTCTGGCGCGCCGAGATAGTGCTTTTGCCCGCCGACGGCGTCGGCACCGGCGAGGTCATGCGCCGCATCGGCAAGTCGAAGACCGACGTCTGGCGCTGGCAGGAGCGCTTTGCCGCGGAAGGCTGTGACGGGCTGCTGCGCGACAAGACGCGACAGTGGCGCATTCCGCCGCTCGGTCCCGATGTCGGCGAGCGCGTCGTGGCACTGACGCTTGCCGATCCGCCGGGCGAGAGGACCCACTGGACCGCCGACATGATGGCGCAAGCCGCCGCAATCAGCGCCAGCGCCGTCAGGCGCATCTGGAAGGCGCATGGTCTCGCACCCCACCGCTGGCGCCAGGTTCAAGCTCTCCAATGATCCGAAGTTCGTCGACAAGTTGCGCGCCGTCGTCGGCCTCTATCTCGATGCGCCGGCCCATGCCATCGTTCTGTCGGTCGATGAAAAGAGCCAGATCCGGCGCTCGACCGCACCCACCCGGCCTGCCGATGAAGAAGGGGCGGCTCGGTACGATGAGGCACGACTACAAGCGCAACGGCACCACCACCCTGTTCGCCGCCCTCAACGTCCACTATTGTCCCGTTGACGAGAATATCATCTTAGTTGCTTGTAAAAATTTGTTCTCCACTTCCGTCTCCATCGTATCTCAGTCAACGCGATGGAGCAGGAAATGACTACAAACATTGTGAAACTGGAAGAAGGCAGGGCAATCGGCTCTAATCGTGACGTGCCGCTGTCAGATCATGAGGCGGAAGCCCTAGGGCATCTTGCGGTGGCGCTGAGTGGCATTTCGACGACCATTCGGTCCGCCGCCTACAAACACGCGCTAAACTCTAGTCACGCGATGAAGCCCCTAAAGGAGACGGAGGACGCGCTTACCGACTACGACGCCTTGGCGAGGGCGGCGGGCCGAAAGCAGCCGAAAGCGGCGGAGGAGGACGACAGGAAGGGGGACGCCCTAGCGAGAGAGGCCGCCGCACAGGTCAGCAGGGTCGATCAGACCCGATCTTCCCGCTGGAGCAGACCGCGAAGGGTACCGGTGGCATCAACGGACTACGTTCGGCAGGTGGTCATGGCAGATAGTCAGCTTGGAGCAGTGTCGGCACTGGTAAACGCGCGGCGAGTGGCTCCAGAACGCTTCCATGCTTCTGTTCCCAGTGTAGATAATAATCCGGATGCTCCGCTTCTGACCTCTTTTTCGGACTATCTGAGCAGGGTGTGCGGACTGGAGTCAAAGTCCCGCGAAGGCGTTCTCCTGGGCAGCCGCCGCTTTCTGGATTGGTTCCATCACCACCATTCCCGGCCAAGCCCTCGGCGCGTTGACGGCTGAGCATGTCCTTGCCGCTGTCGAACATCGGCTGTCACTATCGGCGACCTCCGGTACCCGCACCGGCAGCAACTTCTCACATCGTATTGGGCTGGCCACCACGACCAGAATCTCGCGCGCGTCGTCCCCAGGACGCCCCACTGGCGTTTGGCTCATCTAACCCTCGAACTCGGCTACGGCCCGTCGACGGTCTTCTTCACATGGGTCGGATTCGACGAAATGGACGAGGTCACAGGCGACGGCCATGCTGAACTGCTCGACGACGGCTCCATCGACATCACCTTCTATCACAACGGCGACGAGGCAATCCTCAAGGCCAAACGGGACACTTCTTCAACGGCCTGCTAGGAGATCCGTGTTCGCCTTGCGCTGACAAAGAAGCTCACACATGACGTCCGGGAGACGATGCTGGCAAATGGTCTGGCTGAAGCATTCCACCCACAATACCAAAGCCCGTCCCGATCCAAAGCGCTTCTAAGCACTCCACCTCAGGCGCAAGGCCGGTTGGCCAGTGCATCTTCTTGGTCCGCCGGAAGAGAACCCCGCCCGACAATAGCTTCATGAGGTCTTGCGCTGCAGTGTCGACCGTAAAAAAGGGCGCGCGAGGCGCCCTTCATTTAAACCGGCAGTCGGGAAGCAGACTTCACTCTGATATTCAAAAGCGGTAGGTGACACCTGCGCCTATCAGCCAGGGATCGAGCTCCGCCTTCCCCGTCAGCTTCGCGCCGGTCACCGTGACGTCGAAGTCCGGCTTCAGGAAAAGCTTCTTCACGTCGAAGTTGAGGCCCCAGTGCTGGTCCACCATGTAGTCGAATCCGACCTGCAGCGCCGTGCCGAACGTGTTCTTCACCTTGAGAGCATCAGCGCTGCCAGTGTCCTGGTTGTAGAAGATCGTGTAGTTCACGCCGGCGCCGACATAAGGCTTGAACGCGCCGAGATCGGTAAAATGGTACTGCAACGTGAGTGTCGGCGGCAGCAGCCAAACTTTGCCGATGTTGCCCAACCCTCCGATCGTCCCTTGGCCCGCGATGTTGGCATAAGTGGTACCGAGTATGAGTTCGGCGGCGATGTTGTCGGTGAAGAAATACGAGATATCGAGTTCCGGCGTCACCGTGTCCGAATACGAAAGACCGGAGCCGGGAAGCGTATCAACGTAGCCCAGATCTTTCGTAACGACGCCCAACGCCCGCAGGCGGACCTGCCAAGGGATTGGCGCTTCGGTGACCGAGGCTCCCGTCTCCGCCAGGACGGTCTCTGCTTGCGCAGGCTCCGCGGCGACGGCCTGCTGTCCCACCATGATCAGGGCCACCGCCGCTGCTGTTGCCCGCGCTACGCCCATTCGCGTTCTCGCCATGAGATTCACTCCTTGATGTTCAGAAAGGATGCACTGCACTATTTCGTCTCCTGCTCGAATGAATTGTTGATGGACCTCAAATGCCCCTCTTGCGTTGCAACGCGTTCCGCCGTCTCCGGAGGGTGATCGTTGAAGCCGATTGCGCTGCGGAGAAAATTGGTGCCTAGACTGATGAATGCGGCTTGCTCCCGATTGTCCTCGCCGCAGCCGTGCCCGCCTGCGCTGGCCTCGTAGAAGTAAGCGGGATAGCCAAGAGCCTGCAGTTTTGCGGCCATCTTGCGCGCATGGCCCGGATGGACGCGGTCGTCGCGTTTCGTGGTGGCGATCAGGATAGGCGGATAGGGCTGTCCCGGCGCTGCGGCGTGATAGGCGGAGATTTCCTTCAGGAAAGCCCAATCGTGAACCTTGTCCGGATCGCCATATTCGTCGATCCAGCTCGCGCCCGCCAAGAGCTTGGTGTAGCGACGCATGTCGATAAGCGGTGCTGTGCAGAACAGAGCCCCGAAATGCTCAGGATAGCGGGTCAGCATGTTTGCGATCAGCAGGCCGCCATTTGAGCCACCCTCGGCGGCAATCCGCCTCGGCAGGGTGATGCCCCTTCGCACGAGGTCGGAGGCAACGGCGGCGAAATCGTCGTGGGCGAGACGCTTGCCCTCCCTGCGCCCGGCTTCGTGCCAGCGGGTGCCGAACTCGCCGCCGCCGCGGATGTTCGCCTCGACACACGTGCCGCCGCGCTCGAGCCACAGCTTGCCCAGCGGGGAGTTGTAGTAGGGCAGGAATGATACGCCGAACCCGCCATAAGCGGAAAGGTGAATCGGAGCATCTCCGTTCCCGTTCGCCGGACCAACCTGCGTATAGGGGATCAGCTCATGATCGATAGAGACTGCCTCGTGGCGCGTGACCACCAGTCCGGATGCATCGAAATTCTCCGGGCTGCGCTTCAGGATTGCTGAAGCGCTGAGAGACGGCGCGGCATTCAGATCGAACAGCAAGAGCTGCGGCGGCGTGATCGGATCCTGAGCACAGATCAGGACCTCTCCATTGGTCTCGTGAACTGCCGCATCGAATGACCAGACGTCGACAGTACCTTCGGCGGGCAGGGTGTTCAGGACTCGGCGCGTCCATTCCTGGTGGCCGGGAGTGAACATCTCGAAACGCGGTGCGAGATTGACGAGGTAAGAGATAATGAGCTTCCCGTCATTCCAGAAGAATGACTGCATGGAGCGCCTTTCCCCTGGTTGAAACAGGGTCTCAAAAAGGCGTCCGCCGGCGAGGAAAGTGGAAAGCGAGATGACGATCAGCGCGTCGGCGGGATGGGTGGTGCCTCCCACCGTCCAGGGCTTGCGCGGCCTTACCGCCAGCCAGTCGCCGAAGACCCGCCACGACGCGTCGCGAGGAAGATCGATCTGCCTCCTCGGCCCGCTCCTATCGCCGATCCAGCTGATCTTCTCGAAGAAGGCCGGCTGCTCGATGAACCAAAGGCGCTCGCTGCGGCCGGTGCGGTCCGAATGACCAGACACTTGGAAGCTTTCGAACCCGGCCTCGAAGATTGCCGGCGTGGTGAGGGGATCCGCGTCACGCTTCCACAGTCGAACTGTGCGCGCATAGCCGGAGCGGGTGGCCATGCCATTACCAAGCGCACTGGAAAGCAGAAGCGTGTCAGGGTCCAGCCAATTAACGTAGCCTTTGGCCTCGGGGAGGTTGAAGCCGTCGGCGACAAAGCTCAGAGAAATCAGGTCGAATTCGCGATGCACGACCGCGTCGCTGCCGCCGCGCGACAGGCGCAGAACGGCTCTTTCCCGTCTCTCCGGCTCGATGGACGCGCCGTCCCAGATCCAGTCCTCTCCGTCGCTAGCCGCGAGAGCATCCAGATCGAGCAGTAGCTCCCATTGGGGATCCGCCTTCATGTAGGCGGCAAGGGTGGTCCGGCGCCACAGTCCGCGTGGATTACCGTCATCTCGCCAGTAATTGTAGAGGTACTGACTACGGCGCGCGATCAGGGGAAGATTGTCGCGATTGTCGAAAATGGCTGTCAGAGCCGCGCGGTCGCGCTCGAACTGCGTTCCACCGAAGTGCTTCAGAGTCCTTGCCGATTGGCCGGCGGCCCAGGCAAGTGCCCGCTCGCCCTCTACATCTTCAAGCCAGACATAGGGATCGTCGTCGGGAGCATCAAGCGTTGGACGGACATCAAATGCGTTCATGTCCGGACAGCCTTCAGAAAGAAGGGATAGAGGCTTCCGTCGGCTCGGGAACGCTCAGTGTCGGTAGCGGCGCCCACATGTTCGAAAAGCGTGATCATTGATGAGTTCTTCCAGTCGGTGCGGCATCGCAGTGCTTTTGCGCATAGGGCCGCAACCTTCGTGCCAACTGGGAAAATCGTTTCGGAACAATGCGATCGCTCTGGAAGCGTTGTGTCACATGTCCGACATCGTCGAGAATCCGACAACGAGTGCTCCTCCTAATCACCGGATCAACCTCCGGCGCCAGTCGTGGACACTGTGCAGAACTCGAGAAGTGAAGCTCATTGGAGTGAACCTGGTTGACGCCCAACATCTTCGCTCTGGAGCGCTTCACGCACACGGATTCATGGCAGACACCATGATGCGATCGATGCTGTTAGAGACCAAGCTGGCTGCGCCTGTGAGTTTCAGCCGCCAGCTGGAAGCAGCGGAGTTCTGAGGAGAAGGGTGGGGGGCCCAAGCCCTGCCGCAATCTTGGCCTGCACCGTCCCCTTGATTGTTGTGGGTCAACGTCTGCCTGCCCGCTGAATTTGGCACGCCTTACACCTACGTCACGACCAAGACCTTCCTGTTGCACTTCGGCCTCGACACACTGCGGGATTTGCCCGATTTCGAGGCGATTGAGGTTGCCGCGCTGCTCAGCAAGGAGAAGCTGCTGGCGGGCGATACTCCCATCGGGCTGGTGAGTGGTGGAGGAGGTGAGGAGCGACACTCCAAGGCCAGGACGGGCTAGCGCAGCAGATACATGGAAGTAATCGCTTGATATGAGCGGTTGAGAGTCGAATCAGGGAACTATGCGATCACTATCGATAAGAGGTGGCAATATCGATCGTGATTGTATCGGGCCACTCTACGGCGAAGGAGGCGGCAACTTGTGTCTCCGACCCGAAACGATTACCTTGCGGCCATTATGAGCAAGCATTTGGCATCCGTCTTGACGACGTGAACGCGCCCTGCAGCGTACAGCTGGACGACGCGGCGCTGGCCGATTGCTTTGCGGATCTCGATTTGGCCAAGCAGCATCCCGCTCATGTCAGCGCCTTTCTCGGCGAGGTCCCTCTCGCCCAGCAAGTCGAGTTCGCAACCGCGCACCACATTCGCGGTCGACGAGATGAAGGCTTTTGCCGCCAAGTTCTCTGCCTGGTCCGGCGAAAGCTATCCGCTCGCCGCATAATGGCTGGACATGATAGCCGACGCCCGTCCCGAATGGCGGCGGCTTTTTCGTATTATATCGACCTGATCGACAAGATGCGGCGGAACAGGGGTCCACGTGCGATGCGGCCAAAGCGGATCCAGCTCTCGAGCGCGACTACGGGGTAGGTGTGGTCGCTGGAGCCGCGGCCGACCTCGACCTCGCGCCAGCCGGTCTTGCCGCGCAGGGTGACCAGCAGCCCTTGCCGTCAAAAATCTCGATCCAGCTGGCGCCATCGCTGTTGTCGTCGCGCATGACGTCGAGACCGACGATCTCGGAGCGCCGCAGGCCGCCGCCACAGCCCAGGAGCAAAATAGCGCGGTCGCGCAGGCCCTGAGGTCGTGGCCGAGCGTGGCGATCATCGCCAGCAGATCGTCGCCAGGACCGCCTCTTTCTGCCGCGGTGGCTTTGCGTGCTTGCGGCGAATGCCGGCAAGAACCTTATAGATATGCCGCTCCGCGCGGTCCAACGGCCGGCCGCGCTGGGTAAAGTTCCAGGCGAGGCCGGAAAGCCGCCGCTCGATGGTCGCAAACTAAAGGGCAGGGGCGCCACGCTTCGGATCGCCGGCGGCGGTGCCCGAGGCACAGGCGCTGATATTGAGCCTGATCACCTTCGAGCCCGGAGGCAGGGGATCGAAGCCAGCGCGCCGGCACCAGGAGGAAAAATGCCGCCAATCCTTGGGGTAGGCGTCGCGCGTGTTCTCCGAGGTGGCGTTGTAGCCCCTCGCGGTCTCGACCAGTTCCTGGACATGCGCCGGGACTCTTTGAGCCGGGTCTCCATCTCCTTGTAGAGCTTGTCAAGCTCGCCATCGACTGGCTTCAGGTCGTCGATTGAACATTGCGTCATCATAGGCTTTGTGCCTTGTTGTAGCAGGCATCGTCCGTTCGCGCGGCGGACACAGACATCACCGTCGCTGAGCCGAGAACGACGGTAAAAGAAAATGCACTCACTGACTTCATAACCAATCTCTTTTGCGGGTGATTTAGAAACGGACGCCGAGCTTGGCGCTGAACCCGTGTGTCTGGGCATCCGAGGCGATCTGTCCCTGATAGGCGATGCCGAACGTCGCGTTCTCGGTGATGTTTACGTCAAGCCCAGCTTCGAGCAGAGCTGCGTTCTTTGCGATCGGCACGCCCTTGATGGCGAAGGAGGAACCGCCAGCAAAGGCAAGAGCGGTATCCGGCCTGACGTCGCCGAAGGCGTGGCGCCAGCCAAGACCGCCGCGCGCGGTAGCAGTCACGGTGCCGAGGGTCAGTACCGTCGACGCACGCAGACCTAGCGTGGTAAACGCCGTGTCGCTCGAGCGATCCCCGCTCGACAAGGCGGCTGCGCCGCCATTCTCGGTGAAGCCATCGGCGTCAAAATTCACATAAGCGAGATTAGCGTAGGGCTCGAAGGAAGCCGAAGCCGTATTGATACGGTAGCCGAGCTCGCCAAAGGCCTGGAACGTGCCGGCGTCGTAATCGGCCGAAAGGCTGTCGGCGAAGCCTGGAAAGACCACGGACCTGCCGGTCTCGATGCTGTGCCAGGTATAGGCAAGGCCGGAACGAAAACCGAGATTGCCGTTCTGCGTGCCGGCAAAAAGACCGAGATGGTAATTCTCGCTCGAGCCCGACGACGCGCGATCGTCCGCCTCCAAGGAGGTATGGCTGTAGCCGCTGATGAGGCCGAGCCGCCAGCTTTCGCCGACAGCCGCGTCACCGCCAGCCAGAAAGCCGCCTGTCGAGTGATCGAGACCGGCGGCATTGCCGTCGCTGTCGAGATGACCCCAGGCGCCGAAGCCACGGCCCCATACGGCGAAATTCTCACTCGTTGCCGGGGCCAGTTCCAGACCACCCAGCCCATAAGTCATCACCGGAACGCTGGAGGCACCGACGCCGTCGAACGCCGCACGGATCCGTTCGCTCGCGGCATCGCGTACAGAATGACTGTCCTCGATGAGGCCGCTATGAATGGAAGCATGAACCTCGCCTGATAGCATATCGAAAGCGTTGCGGGCTTCCGGCGCCGTCAGGAACAGGATGTTGTCCTGGATCGGATTACCGCTTCCAAGCGCCTGAGCCGCTGCGGCGACCGAGCGTTGATTGAAGGTGCTGGCTACATCGGCAAACGCCGTCGATGTGCGGCTGATATCGAGATAGACATTGTTGGCATCGTAGACGAGCTGGAAATCGACGAAGGGCGTCGCGTCTGTCGCCAGAGCCCCCGTCAGCCCGCCATAGGTGCCGCTTACGCCGCCTGCTGCGGAGAGCAGAGTATATCGGGCATCGACCGATAGCGTTCCCTGCCGCAGCAGCTCGATCTGCGCGCCGCTGTCGATCGCCGCTGCTCCGCCAACATCGATGAGATCGGACGACCTTGCGAGGTCGACCTGATAGATCGATCCGGACTGCTGCGCGAAATCGCCCGTGACAGTCAGTGTGGTGACGATCCTGCTCGGATCGGTCGCACTGCCAGGAGCGACCGTGCCGCCCTCGGAAATGGTGACCGCACCGTAGGTGCCGCCGCCTGCGACGACACCGCCGCTGTTTGCGATAGCCGTGCCCCCGATCTGCCCGTCATTCCCGAGAAAGCCGGACGTGGTCGCATCATGGGAAAGCACACCTGTATCGGCAAGCAGCAATCCCGCGCCGGAACCGACCGTCGTCATGCCGGAAAAATTGTTCTTTCCGCTCAGCGTTTGCACGCCACCGGCAACGAATAGTTTGCCGCCCATATTATTGTTATCAACGTCGAGGTCGTTGATGCTGCCGGCGAACGTGTCGTTCGAATCCGTTAGCACCAGGGTACGCTTGCCCAGTTCGACCGTTCCGCTGCCACTCAGGCTACGAATACGGGCATCGTTGTAGGCGTCGGAGATTCCCCAATAGTCGCTGCCATTTCCATGTTCGGAGATATCGAACGTGCCGTCTGCAACGACTTTCGCTGACCGTTGGATGTTGCCGAGCCCCGCAAGCGAGAGATAGGCATCCTGAGCAATATTCGTCTCGCCGGTGTAGGTGTTGACATTCGTCATCCGGACCACCGTCTTTGTATCAAGCGTCAGCGATCCGGAGCCGGAGACGACACCCGCTATGCCGAACCCGCCCTCATTCCCCATGCTCGTCGTGATCCTGCTCAGACCGGTCCCTTCGGGTGCGGATGAATCGGTAGAGAAGTTGCTGGCAGTGACGAAATGTGACGTATAAGCGGTATACTTCTTCTCCAGATCGAAAATGACCGATCTGTTTTTGAAGAAGTCAAGACCGGCAACAAAACTGGTCTGGTCATTGGGTTGTTCCGTCGTGCCGCTGGTGTAGGTGAAGTCGATATTGTCCAGCCTTACCGGATCGCCATCCGTTCCTGCGATTGTAACGCTCGGGATGTTGCCCGATGCGCTTACGATCTCGCGTTGCTCATTTCTCCGAACATTTTTAAGTTTGACGCCCGCATCCTGAAATTGCTTCAGCATCGCATCACTGATCTCCAGACTGCCACCGCCCGGTGTGCCGGTGTCGAGCAATACCGCGGTCTTGTTGGGGTCGGTGATTGGTGGGGCTCCATCCTTAACCGTGTACTGCAGATTGTAGCTGCCTTCGTATTCGGTCGAGGCATTGGCGCCAGAGCCAGGAAAATTCTGATAAGAATCCTGATCTTTTTCCTCGGGTTCTCCCCATGGCATGGCATTAGTATATTGGGCCCGGAGGCTTGGATTGAGGTTGACAATCGTGCAGGGGGAACAGCCAGGCGTTTGGTCGCTCTCGGAATCCGGATTCACATTGGCGGAGACCACGTAGCCAGACCTGGTGACACTGCCCATCATGCCCCAGACACTTGTCTTGCCAAGAAAATCGCCGGCCCCGAATGTACCTGCGAAATCGCCGCCTTCGTCTGCCATCTTGCCAGCGGTCATTTTCGCCCGCTGCTCCTTATCGGCGTGATAAGGTTCTTGGAGATCCTGACCATACATATCTTTAAGTCCATCCGTCACGGATCCCGGCGTGCACTTAAGATTGTTGTCCTTGCAATACGCATGGGTATAGACAAAATCGAGAATGCGAGCAGCCCGGTATTTCTTATCGCTTACAGACGGCCCGTCGATTGTTATCTTTTGATCTGGATCGACATATGTAAATTTATCAATTTCCACGTTCTGAAGCTTATTACCATACGTTCCGTCCCCGTACGTATATACGTAAGGCGTGTCGGCAATCGGGCGGACCCCGGTCACCTCTGACCCGATCTGCGTGTTGAGCTGGTCCGAGCCCGTGTCGAATACGTATCGCTGCGCGTTGCCATTGTTGATCTTGGCCCAGATGCCCAGGCGGTCATGGCCTTCCCCGACATACTCCAGCGGGATCGAAATCGGGTCGTCGGCCAACGCTTCTCCAGTTGGAAATGCTACCAGACCCACCCCGAGAGACACAGCCGGCAGGAATACCGTCGTCATCGCGGTGGTTGCCGCCAGAAAGTTCTTTGTCCTGAAACAAGCCTGCATACCTGGTCCTCGAAAAAGTCTCGCAAACTGATTGTTCATTGGAACGGCCTCCTGAATTGTTTAACGAGACCCTTTATGGCGGCCCTGGCTGACAACAGCCTGAAAGCTGCAAGCGGCCTGCGAGAATGGGGCGATCCTGAATGACGACAGGTGCTGTCAACAATGGATGAGTGCTCGGCCTGAAAGCTGAGCACGCTTTATGCTCAGGCTGCTGACAAGGCCAAAGCAGCGTAAGTGCGGAGTGAAATCCAAGGTCCACATGGGTCGTCGCGCTTCCCGTGCGCCTGGGAAGGCGCCGGCCCGGCCAAGCTTTCCCAGATCGTCCGGATGGCGCACAAGATACCGGTTCAGGTCGATCGAGATGGAGGCCGAGGCGTATGCCAAGGCGGTCGACTGCCTGACGAAAGATCAGAATGCGTCGCTGGCGCTCTACGATTTCCGCCGGCAGCGAGCTCAGCTCCTGCCGGGCATCCGTGTTTACTGGCGACGAGACACAAGATGTGCCCAAATTGCCACCAGACCGTCACCTGCGATGAGTTTCGGCAACTGATTTTGTCCTTTCAATCGTCGCCACTTCCTGGCCGCGGCCAACATGGGCCACTCGAAGGCAGCAGACTGGCGGCTATATGGACGGGCTGTGAGCCCGCACCGGAGACATTGGCGAAATCTACGATCTCTATAGCAACGTCAAGGAGAAGCGCGAGGTGTTGCAGATGTGGTCAAATCACATCGAATGGCTGATCAAGCAGGCTGCGGATGACGCTCTGGCGGCGTAGCTGCTGGCATGGGCGGAAGATGCGGCGCAACAATCGT
>NZ_RZRY01001240.1:0-1086 GCF_003998035.1 Mesorhizobium sp. M2A.F.Ca.ET.039.01.1.1
GGGGAACTCTCCGGTTTCGCGGCCCTTGGCATCGGCGGCGCGCTGCTGAAGGCCACGCTTGCCGCGGGCTTTAAAGAGCCGAAGCCGATCCAGGTGCAGGCCATCCCGCCGCAGCTCGAAGGCCGCGACATATTCGGCATCGCCCAGACCGGTTCGGGCAAGACGGCTGCCTTCGCGCTGCCGATCCTGTCGAAGATCATCGGCCTCGGCACCAAGCGCCGGCCAAAGACGGCGCGCGCGCTAATCCTGGCGCCGACGCGCGAGCTCGCCGTGCAGAACGAGGACACCATCAAGCTGCTCGCCAAGGGCGCGCATATCTCGACCGCGCTGGTGCTCGGCGGCGTCTCGCGCTTCAGCCAGGTGAAGAAGATCGCGCCCGGCGTCGACATCCTGATCGCCACGCCTGGGCGGTTGACCGACCTCGTGCGGGAAGGCGACCTTATCCTTGCCGACACCAAATGGCTCGTCCTCGACGAGGGCGACCGCATGCTCGACATGGGTTTCATCAACGACGTCAAGCGCATCGCGAAGGCGACCGCGCCGGACCGCCAGACGGCGCTGTTCTCGGCAACCATGCCCGACGAGATCGCCGAGCTTGCCAAGGGCCTCCTGAAGAATCCGGTCCGCGTCGAAGTCTCGCCGCAGAGCACGACCGCCGCCGAGATCGTGCAGAGCGTGGTGCTTGCCCGCACAAGGCAGAAGCGCCAGGTGCTGTCCAAGATGCTGGTCGACGAGGCGATGCGCACGGTGATCGTGTTCTCGCGCACCAAGCATGGCGCCGATCGTGTCACCAAGGATCTTGTGCGCGACGGTTTTGAAGCCGCCGTCATCCACGGCAACAAGTCGCAGAACGCCCGTCAGAAGGCGCTCAACGATTTCCGCGACGGCTCGGTTCGCATCCTGGTGGCGACCGATATCGCGGCGCGCGGCATCGACGTGCCCGGCATCAGCCATGTCGTGAATTTCGACCTGCCGGACGAGGCTGAAAGCTACGTCCATCGCATCGGCCGCACCGGCCGCAACGGCAGGGACGGCATCGCGATCACGCTCTGCGACCCCTCCGAGAATGCCAAGCTGCGGCAGGTC
>NZ_RZRY01001241.1:0-1081 GCF_003998035.1 Mesorhizobium sp. M2A.F.Ca.ET.039.01.1.1
ACCGAGATCAACCCGGCCGACGAGACGCTCGGCGTCAGCGACCGCAAGATGGCGCCGGTGCTGGTGCGCAATGCCGGCGACAATCTGCGGCTGATGCGCGAGGAGATTTTCGGGCCGGTGCTGCCGATCGTCGAATATGGCACGGTCGACGAAGCCATCGACCATGTGAACCGGGGTGAGCGTCCGCTGGCGCTCTACTGGTTCGGCAGCGACAGCGCCAACCGCCAAAGGGTGATGCGCGAGACGGTGGCTGGCGGCGTCACGATCAACGACTGCATGCTGCATCTGGTGCAGGAGCGGCAGCCCTTCGGCGGCGTCGGCGAGAGCGGCACCGGCGCCTATCACGGCGAATGGGGATTCCGCACCTTCAGCAAGGAAAAGCCGATCTTCATCCAGTCGAAGCTCAGCGCGGGCGGCCTGCTGCGCCCGCCTTACGGCAGGACATTCGAGCGGATCTTCCGGCTGCTCAATCTCATCACTTGACAGCTTCAACCGAGGATAGCGGGGCGCTAGCGCGCTCCGACCGGACGGCTGCCGCGGCCCGTGGACGATTTTTCGCATCATGCTGACGGCTGTTGCCAGTAACCTTGGGGAAACCTGCCGGCGCGCCGGCAAAAGCGCCAGCCGGCTGGCAGAAAAGCCCGTGTTTGTCGAGGTACAGCGTTCCCCGCCGCAATGTTCCGGCAACTTTTCCGACTATATTGCGCCGCAACTTTCAGGTAGAAGCGGCGTCCGCCGATCACGGCAAATTGAACTAGGCCCCGCGCACACCCATATCGGCCGCGCGCCCAAGTCGGAAGCGCCGACCTAGCCAGGTCCTGCTACGGAAAAATGACGATGCCGAAAATCAGGTTTCACAAGCTTGCAGCCGTTGCCGTGCTCATCGGTTTCGCGGCCTGGATGGGAACGGGCGAGTTTTCCTCTGTCGGCAGCGCCGCGGACAAGTCTGTCACCACCGACAAGTCGGTTACTACCGACAAGTCGGCTACGACCGACAAACAGGCCGGCGCCGGCCAGCCGGAGGCCGCCAAGGCGAAGACAGCCGAGGCTGAGCCAAAGGCCGCGTCGCGCACCGTGGCGG
>NZ_RZRY01001242.1:0-1076 GCF_003998035.1 Mesorhizobium sp. M2A.F.Ca.ET.039.01.1.1
GTATCGGGCCGGCAAGCTCAATTCTGTTGCAAGCATCGTCGCTGGAACTAGTATGAGTTGTACCCGAGGGGCTAGCCAGGCGTGGTTTCGGCGTTTCGTTCAAAAATCATTTTGCGGCGGCTTATCCGGCTCGGGCTGGCTATCGCCATGGGATTGGCCGCCTTTGGCGCCGCCGCAAAGGAGGATCCGCCCGATCTCGGTCCGACGATGCGCTTCGTGGTGGTGAGGAGCAGCGCGACGGGCTGCGAGCCGAATTGCCCGGAATGGATTTCCGCCGAAGGCACGATCGAGGCCGGCACGCCGGCGCTGTTCAGGCGCTTGCTGAAGACGCTCGATGGGAGGCAACTGCCGATCGTCGTCAATTCTCCCGGCGGCAATGTCGATGCCGCGCTCCAGCTTGGCCGCATGATCCGCAAGAACAAGCTCGATATCGCGGTCGGCATCACGGAGTTTTCCGGCTGCTCGCCGGGGATGAAGAACTGCCGGGGCGACGACGCCAGGCAGCAGCCCTATTCCGGCGTCGCTTACGACAGCGGCGCGATGTGCAATTCGGCCTGTCCGCTGATGTTTGCCGGCGGCATCCGCCGCGTCGTTGGCGAATGGGCCTATCTCGGTGTCCACCAGATCACCACGACCTTCCGGCGTGAAAAACTGCTCTACCGCACCACCTATCGGATCGTGAACGGCAAGAAGAAGATCATCGGCACCAGGGTCGTCAGCCGCAAGAATGCCGGCAGCTACAAGACCTATGAGATGAGCAAGGCGGTCGAGAAACGCCTGTCGGCCTATCTGAAGGAGATGGGCGTCGAGCAGGGCGTGCTGGATGTGATGAAGACGACGCCCGCCAGCGACATCCGGCAGATCGAGCCCGACGATATGCTGGAGATGAAGCTCGTCACCAGCCTCGATTCGCTCGATCTGTTGACCGAAAAGAGCATGTGCCTGCGCAATCCCGTGCCGGCGAATTGCCGCGAGATGCCGTCGAACGCCAAGCCGGCCGAGGTCGCGAAGGTCGAAGCCGCGCCTTTGCTCGCTGCTCCGGGCACGGCGCCCCGGCCGCGGGTCCAGGAACAGGA
>NZ_RZRY01001243.1:0-1070 GCF_003998035.1 Mesorhizobium sp. M2A.F.Ca.ET.039.01.1.1
CTTCATAGACCTTGCGGAACTGCTTTTCCGAAACGTCGCCGTAGTGACCCTTCAGCTTCTGCTTGGCGCGCAGCTGCAGGCCGAAGTCGGAAAGCTTGCCCTTGCGGCGCTGGCCGTGCTGGCCGGGGCCGTATTCACGCTTGTTGACCGGGGACTTCGGGCGGCCCCAGATGTTTTCGCCGAGACGGCGGTCGATCTTGTATTTCGCGGATTCGCGCTTGCTCATCGCATTCCCTTTCAAAACAATATACCCGAAGCCCCATGGCTCCGGGCGAAGGAAACGCGCCCTCCTCTGGCCTCCGTTTTCGAGACCTGACAGGGTTTTCCACGCAAAGCGACGGAAAACCCACGGGACACGTCAAAAGAAACCACCGGGCGTCGCCACCCGGTGTTGCTGGGCCTGTTAAACACAGATTTAACCGCTGTCAAGCTTGTGGCTGGCGACGCCGACTGCAACTCGATATCATCCCTGCGTTGCATGCGGCGCTGGCTGTGGCGGAAAGTTGCACGCTGGCGGCATAGGGCGGCGTCTTCGGATCCAAACGCCCTCACATGATGAAGGGACTGGAGCAGAGGAGTGCGAATTCCCATGAAGAAATTCTTCCTTACCCTGACCGGAGCCGCCGTCCTGGCCGGGTCGATGGCGGTCATGACGCCTGAACCGGCCATGGCCAGGCATTGGCATGGCCACAAGCAGATCTGCCGCGTCGTGGTGAAGAAAAGAGTCGTCTGGCGCCACGGCCACCGCCATGTCGTCCGCTACAAGACGAAGCACTGCTGGTGGCGCTACTAACCTATTGCGCAGTAGGGGATATTGACGCAGGCCCGCGGCCAACGCCGCGGGCCTTTCATTTCGCCTTCGCGGTCTATGACTTCTTGCTGGGCAGGCCTTTGCGCTTGGTCTCGGCGAATTCCTCGAGCTGCTTCTCGCTCATCGAGTCGTACATCTCGCGCGACGCGCCTTTGAGCTCGCTCTTCTTGGTCTCGCCGCGCCTGGCGGAAAGCGCTGCGCCGGCTGCGGGCATGGCTGTCTCTCCTTTGCTGCGGGAAAAACGCGGAGGCTCTGCAGC
>NZ_RZRY01001244.1:0-1064 GCF_003998035.1 Mesorhizobium sp. M2A.F.Ca.ET.039.01.1.1
GCCGCACGGTCCCTTGTCTCGTTGGCGCCGGCGGCACCGAGCTCGCCTTTGCCGCGACCCGCAGCCTGACAGTGACCTTCGCGCTACATCTGGCGATCCTCGCAGCGCTTGGCGAAGACCCCGCCGCCGCGCTCGCAGCGCTCAAGGCGCCTGAAACGGTCGAGATCGATGCAGCCTTGGCGGCGCTGAGCAAGGTCGCGACCATCGTCACCTCCGGCCGCAAGCTGCAAGGCGTGGCTGAAGCGCTTGCGCTCGGCTTCACCGAACTGTCGCGCCTGCCCTGCTTTTCCCTCGAGGGCGGCCAGCTTCGCCACGGGCCGATGGAAATGCTCGGGCCGAAGATCGGTGTCGTCCTTTTCCGAGGCAACGATCCGACCGCCGACCTCGTCACCGCGATGGCCCTGTCCGTCGTCGAGACCGGCGCGCCGCTGATCGTGTTCGAGGCTTCGGGCAAGCCGCCGGTCGCGGGCGCCGTGACCCTGGTCTTCAAACCCGCCTCCGGACTGGCGGCGATCTTCGCCATGCTGCCGGTTGCGCAGCGCCTGATGATCGCCTTCGCCGACAGCCGCGTCGAGAATGCCGGAACGCCGGTGCGCACCACCAAGATCACCCGGAGCGAATGATGCGGCCGCTCGCGGTGATCGGCAACGTCAATGTCGACCTGATCGTCGGCCCGGTCGCGCCGTGGCCGAAGGCCGGCACCGAGACCGTCGTCGATCATGACGATTTGCGCGTCGGCGGCCAGGCCGGCAACACCGCGCTTGCCTGGCAGGCGCTGGGCATCGACTTCGAGATCGCCGCCAATCTCGGCGACGACCAGTTCGGCCGCTGGCTGCGCGAGGCGTTCGGGCACCGCGCGAAGAAATGGCCGGTTCGTCCCGAAGGCACCACATTGTCGGTCGGCATGACCCATCCTGATGGCGAGCGCACCTTCTTCACCACGCGCGGCCACCTGCCCCGTTTCAGCCTGGACGATGTGCTTTCGGTGCTCGACGGCAACCGCCTCGCCGGCGGCTATGCGCTGCTCAGCGGTTCCTTTCTCACCGACGATCTTACGCGCGACT
>NZ_RZRY01001245.1:0-1063 GCF_003998035.1 Mesorhizobium sp. M2A.F.Ca.ET.039.01.1.1
GACCTTGCGTATGCGTTGCGCCACCATGGCGCCCAGCGGCGAAGTCGTCGTCGCCATCCGGCTGGCGAGATGTCCGCCGGCCGAATGTCCGGTCAGCATCAGCGGTCCCTCGACCATGGCCGCCGCTTTGCCGATCGCGGCCGCGACTTCATTGACGATGCCGCCGATCCTGGTTCGCGGGCACAGCGTATAGGAAGGCATGACGACGGCAAAGCCGCGGCCGACAGCGCCGGCGGCCAGATGCGACCAGGATGTCTTGTCCGATTCCATCCAGTAGCCGCCATGGATGAACACGACGAGCCCCTTCGGCGCGGCAGGCGGGAGGAAGAGATCGAACCGGCTGCGCGGCGCCTCGCCATAGACGATGTCGAGCCGCGCCCTGCCCTGCGCCAACAGCTTTTCGCGAAATGCCTGAGCTGGGCCGTCCCAGGCCGCCGGCCAGCGGTCGCCGCCAGCGATGTTCGCGCCGTTGGCGTAGGCGTCATCCCAGTCGACAATGCGGAGTCCCAGCACCGGCCCCTCCTGCGATCTGATCGATTTCGAGTTGTCTTTGTTCGGCATGCCATTCGAAGTCAGGTGACGGCCTCCTTGATCGCATAGCGCGCCTCCTGCCAGGCGCTCGTGCGCAGGATGTCTTCCAGCACCTCGACGGCGGCCCAGACATCCCGGTAGCCGACATAGAGTGGCGTGAAGCCGAAGCGAACGGTCGACGGCGCGCGGAAATCGCCGATCACGCCGCGCTCGATCAAGGCGCGCATCACCTGGTAGCCATGTGGATGGGCGAACGACACCTGGCTGCCGCGCTCGGCGCCGTTGCGCGGGCTTTCTAGCTCGAGACCGAACGCGCCGCATCGAGCTTCGACAAGGCGGATGAACAGATCCGTCAGCGCGACGCTCTTCTCGCGCACGGCAGTCATGTCGACTTCGTCCCAGAGATCCAGCGAACCTTTCAGCGCCCGCATCGACAGCATCGGCTGCGTTCCGCACAGGAATCGCCGGATGCCCGTGCCGGCGGCATAACCCTGCTCGAACGCGAACGGTCGGGCATGGCCCCACCAGCCGC
>NZ_RZRY01001246.1:0-1059 GCF_003998035.1 Mesorhizobium sp. M2A.F.Ca.ET.039.01.1.1
TCATGGGACTGGGAATGGCGCTGACGGAAGAAACGCTGCTGGACGAGCGGAGCGGCCGGATCATGAGCACGTCGCTGGCCGATTATCATGTGCCGGTGCATCTGGACGTGCCGGAGATCGATGTGCTGTGGACGGATGTCCCCGACCCGCGCACGCCCATGGGGGCGCGTGGCATCGGCGAGATCGGTACGACCGGAGTGGCCGCGGCCGTTGCCAACGCCGTGTTCAACGCCACCGGTATTCGCGTACGCGACCTGCCTATCACCCTCGACAAGCTGGCCGCCGATACAACTCAAGCAAAAGTATGAGGCGGTTCCGTCCGGAACCTAAACGAAAGCGAGACGATTCCTTTTGAGGAAATGGCACGGGCAGCAGGGCTCGAACCTACGACCTGCGGTTTTGGAGACCGCCGCTCTACCAACTGAGCTATGCCCGTGCATGCGCTTGTTCGGCGCAGGCGCTTCCTAAAAGCTTCCGGGCCCTCTGTAAAGAGCACTAACCTGCCGTTTTCGAAGCTTTGCCGGATTTCTCCATCGCATTTCCGTCGGCGACGGATTGCGTTCCCGGAAAACGCGCCTGGGCCTACGATTTTCCGGCCGGCGGCTTGTATGGCCCGCCTGGCACACCCCAGCCCCAGGCCGGCATCGGCTCGGTCGCGGGATCGCAGGTCTCGCCCAGATTCGAGTTCATCTTCGCCAGCCGCGATCCCCATTCGACATAGCCCATGAAGGCGGAGCGGAACTCGGGGTCGTCCGGCAGGCCGACTTCGTCGGCCGCGTCGGCCAGAAGATTGATCCAGCGCCGCCGCTGCTCCTCGGTCAGGTGCTTGCCGAGATGATGCATCACCATCTCGCGATGGCCGCCAAACTCTTCGCTATAAGTCTTCGGCCCGCCGAAGACCTCGCCGATGAAGGCGGCGACATGCGCCGGGTGGTCCGACGACATGGTCTTGAACACGGGGCCGACGATCGGATCAAATGCCACCTTGTCGTAGAAGGCGCGTGTCAGCCTGTTGAGCGCCTCGCTGCCGCCGGCCCATTCGTACAAAGTCGGGATTTC
>NZ_RZRY01001247.1:0-1056 GCF_003998035.1 Mesorhizobium sp. M2A.F.Ca.ET.039.01.1.1
CCGTCCACGCAGGCAAGCGCGGCGAAACTGCGATTGGCTGCCACAATATCGGTTTCGTTGCACACGATTAGCCCCTCCACGGCCGCGTCGGCCAGCTCCTGCATACGTGCTGCCTCGCCGGCGCGACGCAGATCACGCACATCGAGGGCGAGGCCGATGACGGCCAAAAGGATGATGACGATTGAAACGAGGGCTACGCCAGTTGCCATCCAGTCCGCCGGCAACGCCGTCGCGGAAATGACAATGCGCGGGTCTGGCATGATTGCGGCCGCGGCCATCGCCGTGAAATGGTGGCTGCAAATCGCTACCGTCAGCACGACCGCGCCCAGCGCCTTCCACTTGACCGTGTTCGAGTGAAGGGCAACCGGCAATGCGGTCGCGCCGAACAGCCCACCAAGAATGATTGAGGCGGCGACGAGCGGCAAATCCCAGACGACGCGGCCCTCGATCTCGAATGCGGCCATGCCAGTGTAGTGCATCACCGCGATGCCGCCCCCGACGACGGCACCGCCGATCCAGCGCCCATGTGGAATGCGCGGTGAGATGCCGATCGTGAGACCGGTGCCGGTCAACGCGATCGCGGCCAGCAACGACACGATCGTCAAGGCGATGTTATAGCCGCTCGACACAGCGGGCTGGAATGCCAACATGGCTATGAAATGCGTCGCCCAGATGCCGAAGCCGGTGGCGATCGCGGCGACGGCTAGCCAGACCCGTCGCATTTCGCTTTCACTGCGCCCGACATGGTGGAGGAGATTCACAGCTGTGAAAGAGGCCAGGGCGCAGATGAAGGCCGCCAGCGCAACCAGACGCAGATCATGCTGCGTCGCAATGCAAGTGTAGACTTTCAACATGCTCTTGCCCCACCGTCTGGGGAGAAATCTATGGCCAAAACTTGAATAAAGCGCTTAAGCGGAAAATGCGCTTCGAGCTGGCGCTTGCGGTCGACGAGTCGCCGGCGGAGATCGAGATCCAGCGTAAGGGCTAATCGCTGCGCAGAATCTTTGCTTCAAGCGCGACTGCAACGAAAGCTTTTCGAGCGGCTGGTGGACTGTC
>NZ_RZRY01001248.1:0-1056 GCF_003998035.1 Mesorhizobium sp. M2A.F.Ca.ET.039.01.1.1
GGTCGCGGCGCTCCCGTGAAGTGTCTGTCCCACAGTCTGTCCTTGTCGACGGACGGCTATAGGAAGAATCGCGCTCGCAACAAAGTAGATGTCGCATCCACGGTGCTGATGCGCGATGAGGGCGCCTAACGCAAACGAGGCTAGGAATGGTTGCAAAAAAGGCCGTTGACAAAACCATTCCCTATGCACGTGTACGCGATATCAGGCCTAGCCTCGTGGCCACGGAGAAAACGTATTCGAACGCCGGACCTCCTTTTCTATCTTTTGCGTGTTCGTCGTCTCAGATAGTGAGGCTCACGTTGTAATCGGTCAGGAAATCCTGCAGGTGTAGGATGCGCTCTACCCTCCTGAGGTTGTCGGTCGTGTTGAGCAACGCGCGGGACCGGTCGACCGACAACAGCGGTGCCACTGCCGCATTGCGGTCATTCAGCAACGCAGTGAAACGCGTGCGCAGCATTCGGTCATAGGTGGCATCCTGGATATCTGGGAAAGCGCTCTTCACTCGCTGCACCACCGATTGCGGGAGCAGGTCCGCGGTGGCGGCCCGCAGCAGACTCTTCTCGCGCCCGTCGAAAGTCTTGTAGGCCCATGTGGTGCCGAACACGTACTCAACGAGGCGGTGGTCGCAGTAGGGGACCCGTACCTCGAAACCCAAAGCCATGCTCATACGGTCCTTTCGGTCTAGCAGCCTGGGCAGGTAACGCGTGAGAAAGAGGTAGCAGATCTCGCGCATGCGACGCTCGTGGGGATCGGCCGCGGCCGGCCCGGTCAGGGCCGGCACTTCCGCAAGTGCCCTGCGGTACTGCTCATCAAGGTAACCAGGCAGGTCAAGTTTTTCCACCAGGCCGGGGTCTAAGGCCCGCCATACGATATCGTCGCTGTCTTCGATCCAGGGAAACGTGTCGCTCTGAACGTGCGCGGGATCGTGGAACCACAAGTAGCCGCCGAAAAGCTCGTCGGCTGCCTCCCCAGACAGGGCCACCGTCGAGTGTTGCCCGATGGCCCGGATCAGCAGGTAAAGCGAGCTATCAAAGTCGCCCATAGTCAGCGGCAGGT
>NZ_RZRY01001249.1:0-1051 GCF_003998035.1 Mesorhizobium sp. M2A.F.Ca.ET.039.01.1.1
CGTGTAAGCGTGGAGTCATACGAATCCACATCTCCACGGACATGGATTCGTGTGTGAGTAGAAACACATATTTGTAGGAGAACGCTGGATGCCGACCGTGATCTCCGCCATCAACGGCAAGGGTGGCGCAGGAAAGACCACCGCGCTCATGAACATTGCCGGCGAGTATGCTCTGCGGGGCCTGACCGTCGCGATGGTCGACATGGATGCCCGCAGCAATTTGACCAAGTGGTGGAGCGACTGCCGGGAAAAGGAAGCGCAGGCAGAGGGGATCGATGTCCTTGGCCATAAGACCGCCAAAGCAGTTAGCGCCTTTCTGGATCGTGCAGCCGACAGTTTTGACTACGTTCTGATCGACACGCCGGGAGAGGACACCGCGATCATCGATCCGGTGATCGGATGGTCCGACCTGGTGATCTCGCCGATCCAAGCATCGAAGCGGGAGGTGCTCGGGGCGATCGATTGTTTCGAGTCCGTCCTGCGCGTCAACGACGCGCTCGGTCGCGATTGCCGGCATGGCGTGCTGCGGACGCGCGTCTCGCTGACCGTTCGTCATACCGAGCTTTATCGCAAGATTCGTCCGATCATCGAGGACGAGGTCGGCACCTATCTGTTTCGGACCGAGGTGATGGAGCGCAACGTCCACAAGGACATCCAGAACGGCATCGGTACGCTGCAGATGCAGGATTTGACCGAGGCAGTCGCCAAGGCGCGCCGCGAGACGCGGAGCGTCGTCGAAGAGATCGATACGCTTCTCAACCTTGGCGGCGAAAATGGGGAAGTGGAATGAGCCGCCGGGAAAACCTGTCGCTTGATGAGTTCGCGACAGCGCCTCGAAAGCAGATCGCCGCTGACCCCGTCAACGTGCGCCAACAAGACATAGCGACCAGATCGCCGGAACCGCCAAGCAGCAAGCCGGAGGTCGAAATCGACATCCGGCAGCAGGCAAGAAAGGCACTGCGGCGGGTGAAGCGCGAACGGGTGAAGGGAGAAAACTTCTTCGTCAATGTAAGTCTCGACCGGCAGACAAAGCGCCGGTTGAAGCTGGCAT